>NZ_JAUBVF010000014.1:0-136448 GCF_036705685.1 Microcoleus sp. AT3-A2 | reverse complement strand
CCCACCTAAACGGGTCTCAGCTAACTATGTTATTCTACCATAAATATAGTCTGTGTACTTACGCCGAGCTGTACTAGACAACACCCTCTGTTCAAGATAACATCATTTACGATCCAACAGACAGGGATGTACGGTAAACCGAATATCAGCCAACTTTTAATGTGGGGAGAAAGGTAGCATAAGCAACAATATGCAGTAGATAGACACCGTTTTTGGCAAAATTTTATACTCGATTCAAGAGGGGAATTCTTACCTTGAGGATGTTGATTGCCTCATTGAACCAACAGAGCTAAATACAATCAGTCGCTGTGGTTTTTTGGTAACTGTGCTGTCGGTATTGCTTGATACAATATCCTATTTGGTCAAGATTCAGAGATGGTGGTTTTCTCAAATACCAGCAGGGGCGCGATCGCGCGAATCACCGTTGTGGACGTGGGAATGAAGGGAGAAACCCTGTTTTTTAAGAGATATCCCTCGCCCTTAATTGTCATATGTTCATGAAAAAAGATGGTTGAGGCGTCCACTGTTTGAAAAAATAGGTTTCCGAATAGTGCTACATAACAGGGCTTCACCGATATAAATTTAATTAGCTGCCTGAGTTTTAAAGGTTTTAATAAAAGGCGATCTCATGAAAAAGTTCCCACAAGAGACTGCCACTGCGGGGCAGAGTATATGTAGCGTTCCTGCCCAATTCCTGTCTAAGTAATTACCGTAACAAAACTTGAGCAGCAACTTATCAAATGACCCTATAAAGATCAAAGGAATACTCAAGGGGGATCGGCCTATATCGTGCAAACTTTGACTCCTAAGCAGTAGCAGCAGCTTCGTGGTATGTATCAAACGATTTCGCCTACAAAAAATTGGATGTTATGAAAGCATAATTTTTCCTAAGTTGGCAATTCCAGATGACAATCGGTGTGATCTTGGGGGCCCGGCTGCCGATGCTTGTAGCGATATGTGGGCCAGTTTTCATGCAGCTAAAATTATGCGATCGCCAGCAAAACCAAACCTAGAATTAAAAGCAGATGTCTTAACGGAAAGCATCTTCCGCTGGGAAGATATGAACGTTCGATTATTGCACAGCATCAGTCAAGAGCCCAGTAGAATCAGCATGAATGCCAGCAAACACTTGTCGCTGCTAGTTGGCATTAACCGCAGCTACAGCCACATATACCTTGCCGAAGCTTAAAATTTATCAGGGTACATTATCGCCTGTGGCAGTGCCATGCCGCCCCGATGATGAGGGAAGATATTAGTCAGGAGAGAGAGTGGGGAAAAGGGTCAATTGTTACTGTAGAATTGCAGGCGATAGTCGCTGAAAAAGCAGCTAGTTAAAGAGGATTTGCCAACCAATAGTTGCTAGGGCTAAATCTGCGATCGCGTGGCTGATATAACTCGACCACAGCGAACGGTAAGTCAGATAAGAGTGCGACCAAATTATCCCGGCGGTGAAGACAGCTAAGGAACCTAAGATCACAGCCTGCCAGTCGCTGTAAGCTGCTATTACAAAAATGTGGTGGAGCGTGAAAAATAGCGAACTCAGAAATATTGCTTTTGTACCCGGTATGAGAATCTGGCACTGGTTGCAGACAAACCACCGCCAAGTAAATTCTTCAATCAGTGAGTTAACTAGCACAAAATATGCTTCTACAATCAAGTAAATAGTAGGGCTGCTAATACCTAATTGGTACGATTTTTCTTTTGCAACTACAGGATCGATCCAGTGCTGACCAAAAAGCCGATAGATACCTAGAATCATCGCAAACATGAATATTCCCCAAATAGATCCAGCCAGCAATTCTTGCCGCTTGGGCAGGGATAAACTGAGCTTTTTGCGATCGACAAAAACAGACCATGCGATCGGAAAAACCAGCAACCAAAGTTGACAGAAGACTGACAGTGTTTTTCCCCAGCTTCCAGGGGCAATATACAAGGCTGCTATGATACCGATACTAGCCGCAGGGACAAGTAGTGTTAGAGCCAATAGTGCTGTTTTGCGATCGCCGATATCCAGCATTTTGCACGCTTTATTTGAAAATTGGATTGATATCAAAGGTAAAAGCTTGGCAGCGGCGCACAGGTGATACCAATAAAAAAAAATGCAACTGTATGCCAGTGTTCCAAACCCTTATGCAGTCAGCCATTCCCAAGTGTTTAATCTAAAATTTAAAATGGTATGAGTTTTGTGCCACTTATAAAAGTGGCGCTTATTTGTTGCAACCAAAAATATGCAGTTGCACAAAATTGAAGACTCCGCTGCTAAAGCAGTTTTGATTGGAACTAAGTATTTATGCAAGCACAAGTTGATAATCTATTTGCATTTGGGGTTCAAAATACAATAATATAATTGAATCCCTCGTAGCTGTGTATTTTGGCTGAATGACGATCGCAATTGATTTTGGAACTAGCAACACTGTCGTCGCTCGCTGGAATCAAGCCCTCCAGCAGCCCGAAACTTTGAAATTACCGGGATTGTCGGCAATCTCGGCTCAAAATCCGCCCCTAATTCCCAGTTTACTCTACGTTGAGGACGCTGCTCAAAGTAAAGTTATACTCGGTCAGCAAGTCCGCGACAAAGGCCTGGATTTGAGTGGAGATTCTCGGTTTTTTCGCAATTTTAAGCGGGGAATTGGCACTTCTGTTCAGGGTTTTGTGCCGGAACTGGACGGGGAACTTATTACTTTTGAACAAGTAGGTGAGTGGTATTTGAGCCAAATTGTGAACTCAATTCGCGAACTGCCTTTGCCGATCGACTCTTTGATTTTTACAGTGCCTGTAGATAGTTTTGAAGCTTACCGCCATTGGTTGGGCAAAGTGTCTCAATCTCTCGAAGTAGAACAGGTGCGGATGTTGGACGAACCTACGGCGGCTGCTTTGGGTTACGGTTTAGCCGATCGCGAAAATCTGTTAGTCATTGATTTCGGCGGCGGAACTCTAGACCTTTCTTTAGTGCGTTTGGACGCTTCCTCCGACAAAAAGCCCCTCGGTTTTATCCTGAAGTGGGGCGAAAAGCTATTAGCTGAATCTTCAGCGCAAAAAACAAAAGTTGCCCGGGTTTTGGCTAAAGCCGGACAAAATTTAGGCGGTTCTGATATTGATAATTGGCTGGTTGACTATTTTGTTAAAACAAAAGGGCTGGCAAAATCTCCCATTACAACGAGATTGGCAGAACGGTTAAAGATTCAGTTGTCTTTGGTGAATCAGGCAGTTGAGGTTTATTTTGATGATGAAAATTTTGAGAGTTACGAATTAGAATTAGACCGAACTCGTTTTGAATCTATCCTCGCTGAACATCAGTTTTTTGACAAACTGGACGACTGCATGAATCAAGTATTGCAGCAAGCGCGGCGCCAAGGCTTAGAAATTGGCGACATCGACGCAGTTTTGCTAGTTGGCGGTACTGTGCAAATCCCCGCTGTCGGGCGTTGGGTGGAGCAATATTTCGAGCCGGCCAAAATTCGCTGTGACAAACCATTTGAGGCGATCGCCCAAGGTGCTCTGCAACTGAGTCAAGGCATAGAAATCAAAGATTTTCTCTATCACAGTTACGGCATTCGCTACTGGAACCGCCGCGACAATTGCCACAGTTGGCACAGTTTAATTAAATCTGGCCAGTCCTATCCGATGAGCGAACCGGTAGAATTAGTCTTGGGAGCTTCTTTAGAAAGTCAGCCAAGTATAGAATTAATTATCGGCGAATTGGGAGCGGAAACTGGCGGCACGGAGATATATTTTGACGGTGACAGGCTAATTACTCGCCAACTCGCGGGCCAAACATCGGTACAGCCCCTAAATGATAAAGAAGGAGCCCGCAGCATCGCTCAATTGACGCCGCCTGGGTATCCGGGGAGCGATCGCATCAAAATCTTCTTCCGCGTTGACGAACAGCGCTTTTTGCGAATTACCGTGGAAGATTTGCTGACAAATGAAACTTTGTTAGAGGATAAACCCGTGGTGCAGTTAAGTTAAGGATAGGTTTTACAGGTAAGGTGCGCTTCGGCGCACCCTACTGATTGCCTTCAAAACAAATTGTTAAAAGCAAATGAATTATAAACTAGAATGTCCACTCTCTCCAGAACTAGAAAAGTATCGCGACAGCATCGAAGCTACCATTAAACCTTACATCGAAATTAAAACCCAGAAGAATGATGACGTTAATTGGTGGCAGAGTAAATTTGGGGGATTTCCTTATTTACCTAAAGGCTTTGAATATCCCAAAACTTGTGACGGTAAATATTTATTCTTGCTAGCGCAACTCAACTTTGATGAAATACCGCCTTTAGATGGTTTTCCCGATCGCGGAATTTTGCAGTTTTATATAGCTGACGATGACCTATATGGTTTAAATTTGGACAATTCTGCCAATGCAGATAATCATACAATCGAAGACCAATTCAAAATAATCTATTTTCCTCAGCCCGACTTCAAAGTTGAAAACATCATTACCAATTATGATTTTTTGCCGCAACCAGAATCTTTTCCTGTTAATGGCTGTTGCGGCTTGCAATTTACTAAAAAATATGCGCCGATTAGCACCAGTGACTACCAATTTACACAAATTTTAGGATCGGAAATTGAAGAGTTATTTATGAACTCTGAAATTGAGGATGAGTACCGAGAAATATCGCATTCCTTTGGTCATAAAATAGGTGGTTATCCTTATTTTACACAAGACGATGCAAGAAAATATAGTAATACATCTGAGCAAAAACAAAAGCTAGATATTCTTCTATTCCAAATGGATAGCGATGCCAATGAGACAGTAGATATCATGTGGGGAGACAGTGGTGTCGGTAACTTTTTTATTGATGAATCAGCACTCAGAGAATTAGATTTTAGTAAAGTTTTATACAATTGGGATTGTTGTTAAAAGCAGCAGTTAAGTAAGCACACCTAAAAAAACATAGTACCCAGAACCCCGACTTCTTTAAGAAGTAGGGGTTCTAACAGATTGAATAGTGTTTGACTATGCCCAAGGCCCAATGCCCAATGCCCAAGGGTCTAAATTTCAGATTTGTGCACAACCACGGGTGTTCCCACCGAGGCCCATTCAAATAGCCATTTAGCGTGATTGACAGCTACATTTGTGCAGCCGTGAGTAACTGGATTGCCAAACAAATTGTGCCAGTAAGCGCCGTGAATTGCCATGCCTCCGTCGTAATACATTGTATAGGGAACATCCGGCACATCGTAGTCATCCCCAGTCATTCTAGTAACGCGGTGTTTGGTTTGAACGGCAAAGGTTCCCGTGCGGGTGGGAGTCGATGATTTGCCGCTGGAAATAATTACCGCGTAAACGGGTGTATTTCCTTCCCAAGCTATTAACCTTTGTCTTGACAAATCTATTTCAATCCAGCGTTCGCTGGATTGCTGCAACAGCATAATTTTATTGGCAATTATGTTGTGCTGTTCGCTGGCAAATGCGGTCATTGAACCGCCGCAGAATGTAGCAAAAGTGAGGGCGAAGCCGGCACAGAAAGTTGCAGCGCGACGGAAGTAAGTTGAGTTAATAGTCCTGTTCATTTCTCACACCTCGTACTATTTTAGATTTTAGATTTTAGATTTTAGATTGGCTTGTACTATTTTAGATTTTAGATTTGAAATGTTGGATTTGAAAGAGGGCTTAACAAGTTGTTAAGTTTTGGGTAAGATCTCGTGCAATTTGGACGATCGCGCGCCAATCGCGATTTTCCACTAAGTGTTTAGGAAATAAGTCTCCGGCTAAACCAACGGCGATCGCCCCGGCGTCAATAAATACTTTCGCATTTTCCAGCGTTACCCCGCCAGTGGGAATTAAAGGAATGTTTCCCAGGGGGCCTTGCAGGCTTTTCAGGTAAGCCGCGCCTCCCAAAGCCGATATCGGAAACACTTTAACGCAGGTAGCGCCTGCTTGCCACGCGGTGACAATTTCCGTAGGAGAAAAAGCACCGGGGACGATCGGCACTCCGGCATCAACTGCTGTTTTAATCATAGCTACATCGGTGTGAGGAGTAAACAGAAATTGAGCGCCGCAGTCTATTGCTTGCTGCAACTCTTCTAAGTTTAATAAAGTGCCAGTGCCAATACTAAAAGTAGGGAATTCGGAGCGGAGTTGGGCAATTAATTCAGCGGCTTTGTGGGTGTTCCAAGTAATTTCAATAAACTGGATTCCGCCTGCTGCTACCGATGATGCCATCTGCCGAGCGAGTTCTTTTTCGGAGGAACGGATAACTGCGATTGCGCGGTGTTTTTTTAGTAGTGTCAACCAAGATTGATGATTCATGCTAACTTATTTCGCTCCCAGATAATTTAATACAGTTCATATCGGAAGACCGAGCGGTTTCAACCGCGTCTATACAAACAAAACCCACCTCCGTGGGTTTCCGAGGGGGCGGTTAAAATTGCGTTATGTTCTTTACACCACAGGCGAGTGGACTGCGTTTGACTCGCTAGCTAGAGTAAGTAAAGCTTCAGCATCGCTCGGTTGTGCCATCCATATTACCGCCATTTGCATAACCTCGCTCTACCCGTTGTAATGAGCAACAACTTTAGTCACTTTTCCGGTTGAACTGACTTTCATAAACTCACCTGCCTTCGTGCCTTTTTGGTTGATGTAGTAAAGGACAACACTGGAAACCCCCCACATCACATCAAGCAACTCAAACTTGAGGTCAGGATAAACTTCCAGCCCCTTTTTGAAGTAGTTTCGTAGCGCTTCTTTGCCTGTCACTGTCCCAGATGGTTCGTTTAGCAGTTGCGCTGCGACAGGCGATATCAGAATTACATCTTCTGCGTAATGGGACATGATTCGATCGAGGTTATGAGTATTCCAAGCTTCTACCCAATCAAGTGCAAGTTCACGCGCTCTATCTTCAGTGACGATCATGGTTTGCTACTCCAATGCTTTTTTTCGCTGCTTCCTGTGTGCCTACAAAAAAATCGGGGCGATTCCAGACAATCCCAGAATCACCCCAATTATTGATTTCAAACTTTAGATTTAATCTAAAATCCAAAATCCAAAATCCAAAATTGATTAGGCGATCGTCGCCATTTTCACATCGCTATTAGCTAACAAATTTTGCAATTCATCAGCATCCACAGTTTCCTTTTCAACTAGCATATCTGCCAAAGCATTAAGGACGTGGCGGTTGCCGACGAGTACATCTTTAGCGCGGCGGTAAGCTTGTTCTACCAACAAACGCACTTCATCGTCGATCGTCGCTGCGGTTTCTTCAGAGAAATCGCGTTCAGCCATGATATCGCGACCCATGAACATATTGCCTTGTTGGCGACCCAGAGCTACAGGGCCTAGCCGATCGCTCATTCCGAAGCGAGTCACCATTTGCCGCGCTACTCTTGCCACTTGCTGCAAGTCGTTCGACGCCCCAGTCGTTACTTCTTCCTCGCCGAAGACAATCTCTTCAGCAATGCGGCCGCCCAAAGCTACCGCCATTTGATTTTGCAAGTAAGACCGAGAATACAAGCCAGAATCCATCCGATCTTCGCTGGGTGTGAACCAAGTCAAACCGCCAGCGCGGCCGCGGGGGATAATGCTAATTTTCTGCACGGGGTCATAATCGGGCATCAGCGCGCCGACTAAAGCGTGACCGGCTTCGTGGTAAGCTACCAAAGTTTTGCGCTTTTCGCTCATCACGCGGTCTTTCTTTTCCGGGCCAGCGAGCACGCGGTCGATCGCATCATTGACTTCATCCATCGAGACTTCGGTCAAGTTGCGGCGGGCGGCCAAAATTGCTGCTTCGTTTAGCAGGTTTGCCAAATCAGCACCTGTGAAACCGGGTGTCCGGCGGGCGATTTTTTCCAAGTCCACGTCTTTCGACAAAGTTTTGCCGCGGGCGTGAACGTTGAGAATTTCTAGGCGGCCTCCGAAGTCGGGGCGATCGACCACAACTTGGCGATCGAAGCGACCCGGACGCAGCAGCGCCGCATCGAGCACATCGGGGCGGTTCGTGGCAGCAATCAAAATGATGCCAGTATTGCCCTCAAAGCCGTCCATTTCTGTCAGCAACTGGTTCAGGGTTTGTTCCCGTTCGTCGTTACCACCGCCCAAACCAGCGCCCCGCTGGCGGCCTACGGCGTCAATTTCATCGATAAATACGATACAAGGAGCGTTCGATTTAGCTTGTTCAAACAAGTCGCGGACGCGGGAAGCACCGACACCCACGAACATTTCCACAAATTCTGAACCGGAAATCGAGAAGAAGGGAACGCCTGCTTCTCCAGCCACTGCTTTTGCGAGCAGGGTTTTGCCTGTTCCGGGAGGGCCCACCAGCAGCACGCCTTTGGGGATTTTTGCTCCGACTGCGGTGAAGCGATCGGCATTTTTCAGGAAGTCCACGACTTCTGCGAGCTCTAGCTTGGCTTGTTCGATGCCGGCCACGTCGCCGAAAGTCACCTGAGTTTGTGGCTCCATTTGGACTCTAGCTTTGGATTTGCCGAAGTTCATGGCTTGGTTGCCGGGCCCGTTTTGGGCGCGCCGCACCAGGAAAAACAGTCCCACCAAGAGCAAGATCGGGAAGAACAGGCTGCTGAGGGCTTTTACCCAGAAGCCTTCGTCGCTTTGGGGCAGAACTGAAATATCTACGTTATTTTTGGTCAGGATGTTGATCAGTTCTGGGTCGTTTGGCAGGTTAACGAGTACCTTGTTGCCGTCCTGGGCTGTGACCAGGGCTTTGCTGCGATCGGAACTGATATTTATTTTGTCTACTCTCTTGCCTTCGACTTCCTGAATGAATTGACTGTACTTCCAAACTTCGCGGCTTGGGGGCTGTTTATCAAAAAATGCGGTTGCTAAGGCAATGACTACAATAGCCAGCAGTGCGTACAGGCCAGCGTTTCTCCAGCGTTTATTCACCGAGGTCGATCTCCTAATTTTTAGTCCCTGTGACTTGGGAATTTTTATTTATGTTCATCAATCTTAACGTAATTGTAACTTGTTTTTGTGTGGTGAGGAATCCCGGCCGTGCTGTGGCGGTCTCAGGTCGCGGGAACCGAACTTCTCATCGGTTTGTGAATTTGCTGTTACATATACAATATTAAATGATTTTTGTCAAGAGTTGGCGTCCCCCAGCCCACAAGGTTTTCGGCGATCGGGGGGCGATTTTCCGTTAATCTAGTAGAAACCAAGAAGTGAGCAGCGATGGGAATTACCTACACTACCTTAAAAATTAGAAATTTTTTGACTGACAGCTAGATAGTGGATCGAGAGGCAAAAGTAGATACAGGAGCGACGATGCTAGTTTTGCCAGAATCAACTGCTGCACAGTTTAACTTCGCTAAGATTAGGAAGCAGATAGTTAAGTATGCTAACGAGGAGAGTGCTGAAAGAGATATTGTTAGTGGGCTTGAAGTCGAAGTGTGCGGTAGGAAAGGTTGGTTTGAAGCAATCGTCCCACCTGGGAAAAAGTATGCTTTACTCGGTGCTATTGTGATAGAGGCGCTGGATTTGATTGTCGAACCCAGAGGGTTGCAAATATATCCCAATCCTCGCTCTCATAGTCTACCTATGGCTGAGATCGAGTAGAGCGTTGAATTTGTCAATTGAACGAGAGAGAGTGATGTTAAAGCTGCTTGCGCTCGGATGTCTCAATCCTCAGCGTTTTGTATGTAAAATAATCCTGTGTGCGTGCAAAAACGTTGTATAAAATAGTAGGGACTATTCTGGGAACAACCGAAATGGGTGTTCGTCTGTTAGCAAACGATCTATATTAGTAGCTTGGCGGTAACAACTACGATAAAATCTTTAGTGTATGACTGATGCCTAAGACAGGAGCGAGGGTTACAGCGTGATGTGCGGAAACTTCCTTTAGAAAAAACGAGCTATCGCCAAACATCCTCAGTTAGATTCTTTTAAACCAATCACATTTGACCTATGGCAGAAACACTTGGCTCTCTCTGCGACAAATTGACAATTGTTAAATTGAAACAGTGGCATTCCGAAGACGAAATCAGACTCAAGAGCCTTGCTGTTCAAGAAAAACAGCTTCAGCAGGAAATGAACGAATTTATTAGCGCTGCTATATCGGGTAAAATTCCGATCGCTCGCCTGACTTTTGCCTCAAATAAAGTTTATAAACAAGAAGGCAATTATGTGCCTGATGTCCTTGGCAGCATAGGCGAAATCTTCTCGCAGCTCGCCCACGTTAACTGCAACTTGTGGCACGAACAAGAAAAAGTCTATGAGTTTGAAAAAGTGGCAGCCTCTGAAAAAGATCGAGTTGTCAAACAGCTAGCGATATTGAACTTAGAACGGAATAAGTGTATAGATGGAATAGATGGAAATTTAAAAGCACTGGTAGAAAAGCTAAGCTCTCAAAAAAATAACTAATTTTAGAGGTAAAACAATGCACTTAGGTCATCGTAAAACTTGTCGGGTATGCGGTTCTTCAGCCCTCACCCCAGTGATTAATTTAGGCGAACAGTATTTGCAAGGTTCCTTTGTCAAGCCAGGGAAAGAAGAACCACCCCTGAGAAAAATTTCCCTTTCTCTAGTGCGTTGCGATCCCACAAAAGATGAGAAAGCCTGCGGTTTATTACAGATGGAACATACGGTTCCGCCGGAAGTTTTATATTCTGCCTACTGGTATCGTTCCGGCACGAACCAAACCATGCGAAATCACTTGCAGGGAATTACTGAAGAAGCAGCATCCCTGATTGGCAAAAGCAATGCTCGTGTTTTAGATATTGGCTGTAATGACGGCACTTTACTAAAGTGCTATCCGCAAAACTTTATCAAATTTGGTGTCGATCCGTCAGACGTAGCTCAAGAAATAACCGGAGACATTACTGCAATTCAAGACATTTTTCCTTCAGAAGAACTCACCAAGGTTTTACAAGGCGAAAAATTTGACATTATTACGTCAATCGCCATGTTTTATGACCTGGAAGATCCGGTAAGCTTCTGCAAAGAAATCAAAAAAGCGCTTGCTCCTGGTGGTTTGTGGGTCTTTGAGATGTCTTATATGCCATCCATGCTCAAGATGAATTCTTACGACACAATTTGTCACGAGCATTTGGAATATTACAGTTTAGCAGTGCTGGAATATATACTGAAACAAGCTGACTTGAAAATAGTAGATGCCGTACTTAACGACATCAACGGCGGTAGCATTCGCTGTTATGCAACGCATCTTGACAACTTTGCCTTCAAGAAACAAGAAGCTGTGACGCGCATCAAGCTATTACGTCAGGCAGAATTTGACATGGAGCTGGATACCGACAAACCATACAAAAATTTTCAAGACAGGATCAACGTGCATAAAGAGCAGTTAGTTTCGCTGCTAAAAATGTTGAAAAAAGAAGGTAAGAGCATTCACATTTACGGTGCATCGACTAAAGGCAATACAATTTTGCAGTGGTGCGGAATTGACAATCGCATTATAGATGTAGCGGCGGAGAGAAACCCAGATAAGTACGGCGCTTATACGCTCGGTACTGACATTCCGATTGTCAGCGAAGCGGATTCAAGGGCAATGAAGCCGGATTATTATTTAGTCTTGCCGTGGCATTTTAAGGAAGAATTTCTCAAGCGCGAGGAAGAAATACTGAAAAGGGGTGTTGGTCTAATCTTCCCTTTGCCTAACGTGGAAATTATCAAATACTAAGTCAAGAAACAAGACAGCGCACAACAGGATAAAGCTATGGCACATTTCTTCATTCATAACAGTTTTCACAGCGGCGATGTGATTTTGACAAGAGCCGTAATTCAGGCGGTTAGAATTAGTTTTGCGGGGGTGAAAATTACCCTGGAGTGCGCTGAAGTCTCTACTTATCTTTGGCAGGATTTCGAACTGCCGATCGCGCTGTATCAAGGCAGCGAATACAAAGGCACAGAACCCACACCAAACTGCCCCGATGATGCCATATTTGTCAATATGTGGTTTGGAGTTTTTGAGGATATTTTGAAACTCTACGGTATGACTTACCAAAATAACGTTCATACCTTTAATCGTCAGATGTATCAGCAGCATATAAATCATAAATATCTGCTGTCGATACCGATTCACATCCCCATGATTACCTTCTTTGGGCAGCCCGAGAAGGTAATAGAAGTTAGAAAAAACAGCATTTTGGTAGAAAACGGGGAAGTTTTCTCGAATCAAAGCTATTTTTATTTAAACGCACATCTGAAGCAGATTGCATCGGATTTTCCTATTATCAATTTTTACTGTTCAGCTCCCCCTAAATTTGCCGCTGCGAATATTGTTGATTGCAGCGACATGAACCTTAAAGAGTTATCGCAAATAGGAGACAAATGTATTGGTTTGTTGATGAAAGGAAGTGCTATAAATGCCGCCTCCCAAACGGAGATTAATCGATATAAACCTCGCTGTATAGTTGGTTGGGATTTACCAGAGAAGCTTTGGGATAACTTGGAAAATCCGGTGGTTTATGCCAAAAATTATGAAGAAGTCAAAAAATGGCTTGGGAAGCTTGCGGAAGATATTAGCTTACTTACAGGGGAAACCAAGACAGCAAATCTTATTTCTCCGAGCGAGTCAAAATTGCACAAACCACTAGCAAGCAAAGACAACGATAACTTGCTAGATAAAATTTTGATTGTCTCCCACAAGGAAAAACAATGCGGCGTGCATGAGTACGGTCTTAATATTGCTGAAGCGCTCAAAAAATCAACTCAATACTCTTTTATATATGCGGAATGTTCAAGTTATGAAGAGTTTTTGGATAATGTCAACAAGGTAAAACCATCAGCAATTATTTACAACTATTATTCCTCGACATTACCTTGGGTTAATAAGAAAATACTTCAATCCATCAATGTACCACACATTGGGATTATTCACGAAGTTACCCAGCGAGTAGCAGATGCAGCAAATAATACACTTTTTCAGTACCATATAGGCCCAGATCCTACATTGCAACTGAAGAATCCAATTGTTTTTAAAACGGGAAGAATTGTACTGCCCTACACGAATAATTACAGATTACCAGAGATCCCTACTATTGGGAGTTTTGGATTTGGAATGCAAGGTAAAGGATTTGAGAAGGTCATTGCCACTGTACAGCAAGAGTATGACGAGGCACTGATTAGGCTGCATATTCCCTTTGCGACTTTTGGCGATGCTGACGGCAGCCAAGCAATTGCTATAGCACAACGATGTCAGCAGTCGATCGTTAAGCCCGGTATTAAACTCAGTTTGACTCACGACTTTCTCAGTCAAGAAAAATTACTTGATTTTCTTGCACAAAATACGGTTAACGCATTTTTCTATGAAAAACATGAGAATCGTGGTATATCGAGCACGATCGATCACGCGCTGGCTGTAAAGAGACCTATTGCAATCACAAAAAGCAATATGTTCAGACATATTATTTCGGCAAAGCCTTCAATTTGTATTGAAGATTCAAGTTTGAAACAAATTGTTGATAACGGTATTGCACCGCTTGTGCCGTTTTACAATGAGTGGAGCGAAGCTAGTTTCGTTTTGGATTATGAACGTATGCTTGCTCAAGTATTAGGGAAGCAAGAGAAGTGGCACAGCAACAGGTATTTAGATGTTGGTATTCCCAATGTAACATCATTGAATCGGATATTGGATGATGCTGCCCGATCGCAGTACCAACCTATTATTAATCAGTTATTTGCGCTGGTTCCTGAGATGATGGTTCGTAAAATACCGGAAGCTAATATTCAGCAAGCTTTTATTTTGGATACTGTGCAAAAAATTGCGTCCAAGTTTGCTGCTCCTAAAATTTTATGTATTGGCAGTTATGAAGATAGTGCTGCTGGTGCATTGAAAAAGCTCGGCTACCCCATGGAAGAAATCGATCCGGCTATCAATTGCGATCTCAACACCTATTTTCAGAAACCGTCTACTATCAAGGGCAGTTATGATATTATTTTTTCAACATCTGTGATCGAGCACGTCCAAAATGATGAACTGTTTATGGTGCAAATCGCTGAACTTTTGGCACCCGGAGGTACTGGAATTTTAACGTGCGATTACAACGATCAGTATAAACCGGGCGATCGCATTCCGGCAGTAGACTTCCGCCTTTACACTCAGAAAGACTTCCGACAACGACTTCTTCCTTTATTGAAAAATTGTGTGTTCCCTGACGTTCCGCAGTGGGATTGTCCGAATCCAGATTTTATCTATGAAGGATGTCGTTATACATTTGCCACCTTTGTTTTTCAGAAAAATAAACTGTGAACGCTCTTATTTTTGGTGCTAACGGACAAGACGGATATTATCTCAGTGAGTTGTGCAAGTCCAAAGGAATCAAACCTATAGGCTTATCGCGATCGGGAGATTGGATTCGTGGCGATGTATCTGACTGCGAGCAGGTTGAGGAGTTCGTAAAAGAATACAAACCAACCTACATATTTCACTTAGCTGCTAAATCAACGACGCGACACGACGCACTGTTTGAAAATCATGCAGCAATTTCTAGCGGTACACTGAATATTTTAGAATCAGTTTACAAACACAGCCCCACGTCTAAAGTTTTTATTACAGGTAGTGGTGTTCAATTCTATAATGATGGCAATCCTATTTCTGAGGATACTGCTTTTGAAGCAAGCAGTGCTTATGCAGTTGCTCGCATTCAATCAGTTTATGCAGCCAGATATTACAGAAGTCTCGGTATCAAAGCCTATGTAGGATATTTATTCCATCACGAAAGCCCTCTCAGAAAACCCAATCATGTCAGCCAAAAAATTGTACTTGCAGCTAAGCAGATTCTACGGGGTGCTGATGAAAAACTGCAAATAGGTGATATCTCTGTAGAGAAAGAATGGACATTTGCGGGTGATGTAGCACAGGCTATAATGACATTGATTGAGCAGGATAATATTTTTGAAGCAGCCATCGGTTCCGGCAAAACTCATTCCATAAAAGATTGGATAGAAGTCTGCTTTTCGCACCTCGGTTTGGATTGGACGCGCTATGTAGAGCCGGCTGAGAATTTTCAGACTGAATATAAGCGATTAGTATCCAATCCCGCGCTAATGCACAGCCTGCACTGGCAACCAAAAATAGACCTGCGACAACTCGCAGTTATGATGATCGAGACCCGATAAAATTACACTCTAAATTTAGGTATTTGAATGATGAAACAATTATCTCAGCCCGCTTCTTACCCCTATACACCTATCCACAAACATTACGGTTTTGCGGTTTTTGGGCCCCAGGAAATATCGCCATATCTGCAAACAGCCCAAGAGCTAAAAAACAGCGAACCAAACTGCATAATTACATGGTTCACTACTTCTGAAAGTGAGAGGGCGCTGCAAAACAATCCCTACATTGACCAACTTATTGTTCTGGAGGGAAGCGCGAAGTCCCTAGAAACTGAGATACCGCGCTTGCAGTCAGAACGTTCTTGGTCACGATTTTTTACTTCTGAACAGTCTTCTGGCAAGCGAATCTTGCTAGGACAACTTGGCTTAAATGGTGATTGCCTTCATGCAACCACTTTGGCTCGGCAAATCAAGCAGGATTATCCAAATTGCCATTTAACTTGGGCAATTTCATCTATGTGCCGGAGTGTAATTGAAGAGAATCCATTTGTTGATGAAATTTGGGAATTTCCCGCCAATAATTGGCAGCAAATAGTAGCAGCTTGGTATGAGTTGGAAAAAGAAGTACAGCAGCGTCTTAATCGCGGTGAATTTGATGAAGTATTTTTGACGCAGGTGAGTCCAAATAACTATCAAAATTATGATGGAACTACTAAAGCATCTCTTTTTCGCGGCTATCCAAAACCGATTACTGTTCCCATCCAGAATATTCTGCGCCTGCGAACTGATGAGATTGAAAGAGTCCGCAATTTTGCTGAGCAGCACAGCTTGCTGAAACGCAGTCATGTTATTTTATTTGAATGTACGGGCAGTAGCAGTCAATCTTTTGTTAAGCCAGAATATGCTTTGTCTGTTGCTCAATCGCTGCTGTCTCGCTTACCGGATTGCAGCATTATTCTTTCGTCTAACCTGAAAATTCCAGTAGCAGATGCACGAATTATTGATGGTAGCGTGTTGACTCTGCGAGAAAATGCGGAGTTAAGCAAATATTGCAGTCTTTTAATTGGCTGTTCTAGCGGCGTAACGCAGACAGTATTAACAGATTGGGCTAAACCGTTACCGATGATTCAGTTGTTGCTGGCATCTACATCAGTATATGCTTCGATCGCGCACGATCTTGAATATTGGCAACAGTCATCAGAGCAAGTTTTAGAAATGACGGATTGCTCGGTAGAACACGCCGTTGAATGTGCTTATACTGCTCTTGTGCAAGGATTTCCCGAAGCGCGACGCCGATTTCACCAGCAAATTCCCTTAAATTTTAACTTCTATTTGAATCTGGTTCGTCAAGCTCTCCTGCAAAACTGGAAGTTTCTTAAAGCGGCGCGATCGGTTTTGCATACTACGGAGCGATACGGTTGGCATCCACAGCTAAAAACTTTTGTACAAAATGAGTTAATCCCTAAGATAGATGTAAATAGAACTTTGCAAATAACCCCGGAAAATTATTCTAAGTTTTTGCAAGAGTTTGTTGGGGACTGGGAAGAGGGTAAAAAAGTTACAGTTTCGGCGATCGCTCCTGAATCGACAAGCACTCACAGACCTTTTTGGTCAGTAATAATACCGACTTACAACCCAAAAAATCACTATCTTGAACAAACGCTCAAAAGCGTCCTGGAACAAGCTCCCAACTCCAGCGAAATGCAGATAGAGGTAGTCGATGATTGCTCTGCGAATTCTGATGTAGAGGAAATTGTCAAGAAAGTCGGCAACGGTAGAATTTCTTTCTACAAGCAATCTCAAAACCTGGGTCAAGTTGCTAACTGGAATGATTGCATCCAGCGTGCTCGCGGTAATTGGGTTCACATCCTGCATCAAGATGATATTGTCTTGCCAGGATTTTACAAGAGTCTGCAAACAGCATTAGAAACCGCTCAAAATGTAGGAGCTGCTTTCTGCCGCCACTACTATATAGATGCAGGTGGAAATCAGCAATTTTTATCGGAAATTGAACGGGAAACAGCGGGGATTATAGAAAACTTCTTAGAGCGAATTGCAGTCCGGCAAAGGATTCAATTTGCTTCTATTGTTGTCAAGCGCAGCGTTTACCAAACATTGGGTGGGTTTTCGGCGCAAGCTGCTTCTGCTGCTGACTGGGAGATGTGGAAAAGAATTGCATGTCATTGTAAAGTTTGGTATGAACCTCAGATTTTAGCGTGTTTCCGCCTGCACTCAGCCTCAGAAACTTCTCGCTTAATGCAGTCTGGGGGGAACATTGCAGACGCTCACAAGGCTATTAAACTTTCCCAATCTTACCTTCCCCAAAATATCGCTGAGCAATTATCTAATCAGGCGAAAGAACACTATGCGATCGAAGCTCTAAAAATAGCGCATTCAATGATTGCTAGAGGGGATGTAAATTCGGCGATCGCCCAAATTCGAGAAGGATTGAAATGCAGCACTTCCTCAAAAGTAATTAGTTTGCTGCCCGCTGTCTTCCTGTCGAGCGAATCTGAACAACAGCCAACTTCAGAAACGCAAAAGCAATCGCCCAAAATTATCATAGACGGCGTAATGTTTCAGCTACACAACTCTGGAATTACCCGCGTCTGGCATTCATTAATTACAGAATGGGCAAGTCAGAGTTTCAGTCAGCACATCCTAGTCCTCGATCGCAATGGAACTGCTCCCAAAATTGCCGGAATAAATTATCGGCAAGTCGCAGCTTATGACTATAGTAATACTGAAAGCGATCGCGAAATGTTGCAGCAAATCTGCGATGAAGAAAAAGCCGATTTGTTTATTTCTACTTACTACACTACACCGCGAGCGACACCCTCTGTATTCATGGCTTATGACATGATTCCAGAAGTCATGGGAGCGAATCTAGCTAACCCGATGTGGAAAGAGAAACATCAGGGTATCCGCCATGCTTCTGCATACGTTGCAATTTCCGAAAATACAGCCCGCGATTTAGTAAAATGCTTTCCAGATATTTCTCAGGAGTCGGTAACAGTTGCTCATTGCGGAATTGATAGGAAATTCTCACCATCGACATTGGTAGAAGTTAACCAATTAAAGACGAAATATGGTATTTCAAAGCCTTACTTTCTTTGGGTTGGCGATCGCGTCGGATTTAACGGCTATAAAAATGCAGTTTTCTTCTTCAAAGCCTTCTCTCAATTTGGCAGTAAACATCTATTTGAGATTGTCTGCGTCGGCGGTAACTCGGCATTAGAAACAGAGTTGCAAGCATACACTTCCGACATCACAGTTCACCTGCTAAAACTGAGCGACGATGAATTGCGAAGCGCTTATTCGGGCGCTTTAGCATTAGTTCAGACCTCAAAATATGAAGGTTTCGGGTTGCCATTGCTGGAAGCCATAGCCTGCGGTTGCCCAGTAATTACGTCTCCAAATAGCTCCATTCCTGAAGTATTGGGTCAAGCAGCTTTATATGTGAAGGGCGAGGATGTTGATGAACTGACAAAGGCCTTTATTGACATTCAAAATTTTGACCACCGTCAAATATTAATTGCTGCTGGTAGGGAACAAGTTAAAAAATTCTCTTGGTCAAAAATGGCAACAACAGTTAGTTCAGCGTTGATGCAAGCCTGCGGCAGCCAACAGCAAATCCAGGCAAAATCGCCGGCAGATCCAATCTTATTGTCAAGCATTATCGAGCAATACCAGAAAAATTCCGCTGATTTATCTGCACTAGCAAATGTCCGCCAAGCTAGAAAACAAATTGCAGCAATTTGGCTTAGCTTACCAGCCGAACAAGTTGCAAGTGCCTTTGCAGGCGAAGCAGGCAAACAGCACCAAGCGCTGCTGGCTAGCGACATTAGATATGAACCGCTAACGGATACAGAAGAGGGTTTTGTGAGCGAATTAGTCGCCAATGTGGCGAAAGGATTTAACGAGCCAAAAGCCATCAATTACCTGCTAGCAGCCATGCTGTACCGACGGGCAGACCAATTGCCGCTCAAGTACGATCGCGCTACAGTGCCTAATTGGTTCGCCAACGAATATCTCAAATTCATGTTTACTTGTCCGAACGTATTTCAAACCCGAGGAGAAGCAGACACTTACTATCAATTCATCCAAGGCTGGATTGATTACTTACATACTAATTTGTTCAAAAATCCAGATTCGCCCCTGTGGCAGAATATTGCTTTGTTGTTCGCGCAAGTTGCGAACTTTATCCCGCTTTATTTTACCACGGCCAACCTACGCGATATTTACACCAAACGGGCGGAAATTATTGAGTTTTCGCTCAAAAATCGCGGCAGTTCAATTGATTGTATCTTCCCGGCGCGATCGCCAAATCGGACAAAAATCCGCCTCGGCATCATCAACGACCATTTCGCGCCGCAAACCGAAACCTTCGCTACCATCCCGGTTTTCGAGCATTTAAACCGCAACGAGTTCGAGATATACCTGTACGCGCTCAACACCAGCGGTCACCAATTAGAACAATACTGTCAAAGTCGCGCCGACAAACTGGTTGCACTCCCGAAAGACTTTGCATCGCAAGTCCAAACAATCCGCGCCGACGACTTAGATATCCTGTTTTTCGGTACGAATTTAACAGCTATTAACAAACCGCTGACTTCACTAGCAATCCACCGTTTAGCGCGGGTACAAACTACATCTTTCTGTTCCCCTACAACCACCGGAATCCGCCACATGGATTACTACATCGCAGGTCAATTTACCGCGCCGGATGCTGGTTATCAAGAACAATATCGCGAACAGTTGGCTGTTCTCGAAGGCAGCGGTTTTTGTTTCACATACGCAACAGAATCGGAAGTTGCTACAGTTAAACCTACCCGCCAAAGTCTGGGGATTTCAGACAATACAACCGTTTTTATCTCCGGCGCCAACTTCTACAAAATTCTGCCGGAGTTGAGGGAGAGTTGGGTAAAAATTCTAGCTGCTGTACCCGATTCAATCTTGATTTTATATCCCTTCGGGCCGGCTTGGACTCGCACCTATCCGGCAACACCTTTTGTCAACAATCTGAACGCTGTCTGTGCTAAATACGGCGTCAATAACAACCGCTTGCGGTTCGTAAAACAACTGCCTAGTCGCGCGGATGTGAAAGAATTTTTGCAGCTAGCAGATGTTTATCTCGATTCCTATCCTTATGCTGGGGCAACATCGTTAATTGACCCTTTGCAAGTAGGATTGCCGGTGGTGGTTGTGGAAGGAAATGCTTTGCGGTTCCGCCAAGGTTCGGCGATGCTGCGGGAACTGCAAATGTCTGATTTAATTGCGTATGACGAAGCATCTTACATTCAGCTAGCCGTTACCCTCGGCACTAACCCGCAATTGCGGCAGCAAAAACGGCAGGAAATTCAGCAAAAAATGCAAGGCAATCCGCGCTGTTTTGACAGTGTTGCATACTCTGGGGCGATCGGCAAATTATTCCAAGAACTCTTTGGCAAATGGCAAACCAGCCACCTGGAAGCATCGCGCAGCTTACAGGATAGCATTCCCAAGCAGCCAGATTTGGGCGAGATTCTCTCGAATGCCCTCAAGCTTTACCAACGAAACTCCTCAAACATCTCAGCAATATCCGAACTGCGTCAAATCCGCAAACAAATCGCTGATTTTTGGCTGAACCTTCCCACCGAAAACCTCGAAACCGCCTACAAAAGCGCTTCAGGTAACAGCTATCAAATCCTGCTCACAAGCGACTTCCAACGTCAACCGATGATGGAAAGCGAACAAATGTTTTTGCAGCAATTAACCCAGATTAGCAAAGGATTAGTGCATCCCAAAGCTGTCAACGCCTTGCTCGCGGCGATGCTGTATTTCCCGCCGGAAACCATGCGAATTCCCGACGCTCGCAACCGTTTGCCGCACTGGTTAATTGGGGATTACGAACAAGTTTTTGAGACGGAAGCCGCCGTCAAGTCTGATGCAACTTCTGACTTGCTAGCTCAATACATTCAATCGCCACAATTTGCGAATCAACTGTTAGGATGCGTCAATCTTTACCGCATCGATCCGTCAGACGAATCGGTAGTTTTGGAACTCCGCCAAATCAGAAAACAAATGGCTGATTTTTGGCTGACTATTCCTTCAGAAAAACTCGAAAATTTTTACCGAGGAGACGTTCGCAAGGGATATCAAGCAATTCTTAGCTGCGGCTTGCAAGCAGAATCGATGACTGAAGCGGAACAAAAATTTTTGCAGCAACTGACCGAAATTAGCAAAGGGTTGGTGCAGCCTCAAGCTATCAATGCTCTGCTGGGTGCGATGCTGTATTTTGTACCCGGTAAAATGCGGGTTCCCGATGCTCGCACCCGCTTGCCGCAGTGGTTGCTTGAAGATTACGAAAAGGTGTTTGAAAGCGCATTTGCAACAACAGAACAACCACTTGTCAAACAAGATTATCTGCCGCAGTTTCTCAATCAATTAACTGCTGCCGTCAATCTTTATGAAATCGACCCGACGGCTGAATTGGTAATAGCAGATTTGCGGCAAATTCGCAAGCAAATTGCCGATTTATGGCTGAGCGTTTCCGGGGAACAACTGGAACTTTTGTACCGGAGTGATTTTGGCAATGGTTACAAAGAAATGCTGGGCTGCAGGTTTATTAACAAGCCGCTGGATGAGAGCGATCGCGCGTTTTTTAACTCGTTGGTTGCTGAGTTGAGTAAAGGGTTTGGAACACCTAAAGCTGTGAATAATTTGTTGGCGGCGATGCTGTATTGTCGGCCTGGACAGTTGCGGGTTCAGGATGCGAAGACTTGTTTGCCGGCGTGGTTGTTGGCGGATTACGAGCAGTTTGTTGGGGGTGCGATCGAGCTTGCTGTGAAGTAAACGAAGGTAATTTGTATCGAAAACACAGGATATTATAGTGTATAGCTGCACTAAAACCCTAACCAACCTCGAAGAGATTGCTCCAGTCGCTCAGCATCAGAATCTGCTAATTTGCCAATCGTCATTGCAATCAAGCTTTCATGTACTGTATACAAACCTCGCTTGACTGCTGTGGCCACATTTAACCCTGCTTTTGACCATTCAGCAAGTACGAACTCACCCTCAAGTAAGGATGCTGTTTTGCTTGTCAATGGCACAATCATGATGTCTTGAGATACGTGCGGCGCACTCACAACAATTGCTGGTCTTACCTTAGAACTAGACAAGTCTGAAAAGGGATATCGAACCAAAATTATGTCATTTTTAGAGTAGCTGGGCATAGACATCATCCTCAGTATTATCCCAAACTGTATCTAGTGATGTTTGACTGACTTGAAGCCAAAACTCAGTTTCTTCATCAGGTAAGAGTGTTACTAATACTTTTGCCCCTTCGGGTAATTCTGATAACTCCAACAGTTCAATTTTCCCTTGTCGAACAGTAGCCCAAAGTGTTTTTAGCATATCCACCTCATAAACTGTGCTTTATTCAATTTGCAGATTTCTGGTAGGTTGTCGCACTGAGCGACTAATTACAACCTAACACTGTTTTAGCCCGATCGCCAAACGGAGAGTAAATCCAAGTTATTGCAGCGGATTAATCGCTTTGAACATGGGGAAAAGGGGATATTAAACCTGGATTTGCTATCAATTCAACACAAGTTCTGGCTGCTGAGTCTCAAACAAAGGGCGAGTTACCTGACGCAAGAGCACTGTTTCTAAACTGCCTTCTACTACATTTTCTGCTTCTATTTCCAACTCGCCCCACAATAGCCGATCGCCTTGATTTGGGATTTTACCTAAATTGTGGATCACGAATCCGGCGATTGTTTGGTACGCTTGGTTAGTCGGCAGGTTTAACCCGAGTTTTTCGTTAACTGCTGTCACTTCCCAATTGCCAGAAATTAGTGCTGAATGAGCATCTTTTTGAACGAAAGTTGCCTGGGAATGTGACAGCAGCGGTTGAGACTCTTTACTGGTAATCCAATCGGTCAGCAGCCGCACGGTACCGTTGAGAATTGCTAGCAGTGGCCACAGTAATTTTGAGCAGAGTTCGAGGGCCGGCATCAGCAGCAAAGCGGTGCGTTCTGGGGCGTGGGTTGCTAATACTTTGGGGATTAGTTCTCCTAAGACTATTTCTACGTAAGTTACTAAGATAAAAGCTGCGGGAACTGCGATCGAATGAGCAGTCAGCATAGCGGGAAAATGACCGATCGGCAATTTGTCGATCCACGGTTCGATCCAGTGTACAGTTGCTCCCTCACCCAACCAACCCAACAGCAAACTCCCTGCTGTTGTGCCAGTTTGAGTCACAGACAGGTAATGCGGTATGTTTTTCTGAGCTTGGTGGACGAGTTCGGCGGTTTTAGCAGTTGGGCGATCGTCCGAGTGGGCAAGTTGGCGGATTTGATGGCGATCGGCTGATACTAATGCTAGTTCTGACGCCACAAAAAAGGCGATTAAAAGTGTTAAGCCAACCAACATTGCTAACCTCAGCAGTGTTTGGGCTACTTGTATTTCCAGGCAAGTAATGCTGTCCAAGATAGATATCTAATATGATAGATGTTTTAGGCTAATTCTTTTATTTTAGCTGGCGATTCAGATAGGTTTATCCCCCGACATTTCGGATATCCCCACTACCCTTATTCGTAGGTGCGCCGAGGCGCACCTTACCCGTAGAACTTGTAGACTCTTTCTCTTCTCTTCCTTCGCGCTCTTCGCGTCTTCGCGGTTCGTTTTAACTGAGATATTGTACCATCCTCAATTACTTGTTTAGGAACAGGCAAGATGCCTGTTCCACAAGAGATGAATTTTATTGTGGAACAGGCATCTTGCCTGTTCTTGAAAATGGTGCAAAATGTGAGTAAAAAAAAATCTAATTCACCAAACCGGAACTCAGTGATGTATCAACTCTCCCTTACTCCCCGGAGCGAGTTAATTTCCGTAAAAGTCTGCACCGGATCGGACTTCAACCCGCCTTGAATGTAATTCAACTTCACTTCTTCCAACAAATCCGACAGCAGCGACTGCAATTCCCCGATAGTTTTCTCATCTTGCAATTCCCGCCGCAAACTTTGATTAAATTCTTGGCTGAAATTATCCAGAATTTTTCTACCTTTATCGTCTTCATAAGTAGTAGATACCACATCAACAGCAGTTTGAGCCAAATAATTCGCTAGTTGTTCCGTCATCTCCGTCGGCAAAATATTAATCGGAGAGAAATTTTGCAGGATTTGATAGAAATCCGACTGTTTGATTGTCGCCTCCAAATTGTGGTGCAGCAATTCTTCCAAATCCGGTTGCACCTGTGGCAAAACTTTGTAAATTGTCAGATCCAAAATCCGCTTGGTAATTTGTTCGATCGTATTTTCCTGATTGACGTGAAGGTACGGCTGCTGCGCCAGCAACATCTGCGCCGCGTCGCCCTGTTTGATGGAACTTTTAGCTTGATTGATAAACCGCACCATCATGTATTCCGACATCGTATTGGCTAAATAAGCCACCGGTTCGTAGGTAACTTGAGCAACTACGCGATCGAGATTCACCAAACCCGACTTGTGCAGCCGCACCAATACCGGCAGAATCCGCCACCCCTGCCAAATCGGCATCACCAGAAACACCTCGTACCAGCGCCTCAGCACAAAATCAAACCAAGTTACCCCCGGCTTACGGCGGGTGTGGAACAGACTTTTAATCAAAAATTCCGCCCCAAAAAAACCAATAAAATACGTATCAATTCGCCAAAACTGGTCAGCGCTTTTCAAATATTCGGGATTTAGCAAACTTGAATCAATCCCTTTAATCGGGTCATAAAATTTAACTAAACCTGGAAAATAGCTTTGATAAACAGGGCGCAACTGAAGGTAACTGAAATGGAAAAGTACCAGCAAGAAATTGACCACCGCTACTAATGCGCTGATTTTTGCCCAAGAAATTGCTTTTTTGGACGATTTTACATCGGTGCTGTTAAAAGTTGTGTGGGAATCTGACATAAAAGTAATCTTCCAAATTTGCTAATAGATAAATCTATCTTGTGGCCGACGCTAAAAAACTCCTAACCTATTAAAATCCCTTGGTGAACGCTAAGTATAAGGAAACCAAATGCCGTGAACTTGAAAACAGTCATATCGCTGCTCAAACAAACTTTTACTGAATGGCAAGAAGATAAAGCGCCAACCTTAGCCGCCGCCCTAGCCTATTACACAGTCTTCTCCCTCGCCCCGCTGCTAATTATCGTAATTGCGATCGCCGGTTTAGTCTTTGGTGCCGACGCAGCCCAAGGTCAAATCGTCGCCCAACTCCAAAGTTTAATCGGCAAAGATGGCGCCCAAACCGTTCAAGAACTAATCCTCAAAGCCTCCGAACCAAAGTCGGGAATGATTGCTACTTTAGTTGGCATCGCTACACTTTTGTGGGGTGCTTCCAACGTGTTTACTAATCTTAAAGAAGCCCTCAATACTATTTGGAATGTTTCACCTCCTCCCGGACGCGGAATCTGGGGATTTTTGCAAGACCGCGTATTGTCTTTTGCGATGATTTTAGGCATAGGTTTTCTACTGCTAGTATCTTTAGTAATTAGCGCAGTTTTAGCAGCGGTTAGCTATTGGTTGAACGGCTTGCTGCACTTACCAGTCGGCATTTGGCAGATTGTGGACTTTGCTATCTCCTTTGGCGTAGTTACGCTGCTTTTTGCCTTAATTTACAAACTTTTGCCCGATGTCCATCTTGCCTGGAATGATGTTTGGATCGGCGCCGCCATCACCTCAGTGCTGTTTACGATCGGCAAATCCCTAATAGGAGCTTACCTCGGAGGTAGCGGTATTGCCTCTACCTACGGTGCTGCGGGCTCCTTCGTGATTATCCTGCTTTGGATTAATTATTCCGCTCAAATTCTCTTCTTAGGTGCCGAGTTTACCCAAGTTTGGACTAACAGATACGGCTCCAGAATGCCCGGTTCCCGAAACAATATCCTCAACAGCGAAAAGGGGGAATCCTCCGCACGCAAACATCGGAAGAACTCTTAACATTACACAAACTGGAAATAAGAGGTTAAACTCGCACTCCGGTTTTGACAGAAAAAGCAAGAAGGAAGAGGGAAAAAGGCAGAATGTGCAAGGCGGAACGAAAGAAAAATTTTGAATGCAATAATTTTGCTTTTTTTTTCGCTTGCCCTCTAACATTCAGTCTTCGGGACGACCGACTTCTGCTTTCTCGAAAGCCCTACTGATTGATTCAGAGGGGTAAAATTATACCTTTTGCTGACCTCGCATCTCTAGCAGCAAGCTGAAAGCAGGCTCTAGTTAGATATGGCTAGGAGGTGCGAGTTTGACAGCGACCAGAATACAGCAAATCCCCTTCACCCTCGTTTATTTATATTTAAATTATCTAGAGTTTTAGCTGCTGCACGTCTCTGTCAGCAGAAGGAATTAGTATGTCAATTTTTCCCTGCAACTTATCCCTGAAGGATGATTTATCGATCCCGCATTTTCACTTTAATACAAATTAGCTAGAAGATTACAGTCCCGGCGCAGCAGCCAAAATAGCACTTTCAATCTTCTCCTGAAATATTTTTAATATTTTTTGGTAAACAATGATGATTTCATTAACTAAAAAACGCATCGCTCTCATCTCCGTACACGGTGATCCCGCTGTGGAAATTGGCAAAGAAGAAGCGGGCGGTCAAAATGTTTACGTGCGTCAAGTAGGCGAAGCTTTGGCAAAACAGGGGTGGCAAGTTGATATGTTCACCCGCTCATCCGATCGCCAACAAGCAAGAATTGTACAGCACAGTCCGAATTGCCGGACAATTCGGCTAGTAGCAGGGCCACAAGAATTTATTCCCCGCGACGAAATTTACGGATATTTGCCAATCTTTGTTCAAGAATTTCAGAAGTTTCAGTTAGAGTCAGGCTTTCAATATCCCTTAGTTCACACGAATTACTGGCTGTCTTCTTGGGTGGGAATGGAGTTGAAAAAATCCCAACCTCTGCAGCAAGTTCACACTTACCATTCTTTGGCAGCAGTTAAATACAAGTCGGTTTCGACAATTCCGATGATTGCCAAAACCAGGTTGCAAGTAGAAAAAACACTTCTGGAAACAGCCGATCGCGTGGTGGCTACCAGCCCCCAAGAAAAAGAACACATGAGGTCTCTGGTTTCCTCCAAAGGCAACATTGACATCATTTCCTGCGGTACCGACACTGAACGGTTCGGCTCGATCGCCCGATCGACCGCCCGTCGCTACTTGGGCATAGCCCCCGAAACCAAAGTCGTGTTGTACGTCGGCCGTTTCGACCCCCGCAAGGGCATCGAAACCTTAGTCCGCGCCGTCAGCCTGTCTGCAGTACCCAAAGCCGATTTAAAACTCATAATTGGCGGCGGGTGGCGTGCGGGGGAAAGCGATGGGAAAGAGCGCGATCGTATCGGCAGCATCGTGGAAGAACTCGGCCTGAGCGAGATTACCAGTTTTCCCGGCACCTTGAGCAGAGACCTTCTCCCCGCCTACTACGCCGCCGCCGATGTCTGCGTTGTTCCCAGCCACTACGAACCCTTCGGTTTAGTCGCCATTGAAGCGATGGCCTGCGGCACGCCCGTAATCGCCTCGGACGTGGGAGGGCTGAAATATACTGTAGTGCAGGAAGAAACAGGTTTGCTCGCGCCGCCGAAAAATGAAGCAGCCTTTGCCCATGCGATCGATCGCTTGTTACTTGATTCAGTATGGTGCCAGCAACTCGGACACATAGCCCGCAAGCGCGTCGAAACCTATTTCAGTTGGGACGGTATCGCCTCCCAACTCAGTCAACTTTACACTCAACTGCTCGAACAATCGGCCCTTGAGCTTGACCCCGTGAGCGCTTAGTAGTATCACTTAGTATAGTTGAAGCCAGTTTCCCTTGATCCCTGTTTCACTCATCCGTTCTAACTGGGAACCTTCAACTATAAGTGATATCAGGAGGTACTCTTGTACGCGCCAGAACATCTGGGAAGCCATCTGCAACCCATTTCAGACATCGAGCTAATTCGCCTGTGGGTGGAGCGCAAATCCCCCCGCAGCAAGCGCTTTAGCTGGCAGGCGGCCAACCGTTTTCGGCTGTTTGTAGAAAAACCGCTGGCAGAAGTGACTCTGACTGATGTCGAGACTTTCGCCGCAGCCATGAGATCTCGCAAACTTGCACCCGGTTTCTACAAGCAAACCTTGCTAGCGCTGAAATCGCTGTTCGCCTTCGGCCAGCAAACGGGAATCTTGCCCGCAGCCATCCCTCTGCACGGGTGGCCGGTGCGGCAGCGCAGGCAAATGTCCAAACGCCTCCGTTTTAGAATCTCTTGGACTTTGTTAATCTGTTTCTGCTTTTTTTTGGGTCGAATGACGCCGAAACTGTGGGGGCAATCGGTCTCGGCAGAAAGCTCGCCCGCCCCGAAACGCCTGCAGGAAGTTGCGGCGATCGATTCACCAGACAAAGGAGAGGATAACATCGAGCGCGATCGATCACCGGAAACTGCAACCCTGAATTCACCAGATCGCAGACTCGATAGCATCGGGCCCGAACGTCGAGTCAAAGCCTTTCTCGACACCATCGCAGCCGCCGAAGGAACCGCTAGCCTCGACGGCTACCGCACCCAGTACACCGGTACGAAATTTGTCAGCTTTCAAGATCATCCCAGGGAAATGAGGTGCGGCCGCCGCTACGGCAAAAAACTCTGTTCCGACGCAGCGGGGCGATATCAGTTTCTCAGCACAACTTGGGACAGATTTGCCAAAAAATTTGGCGTCCGCGATTTCAGCCCAGAAAATCAAGATTTGATGGCTATAGAGTTAATCCGAGAAAAAGGTGCATTAGAAGATATAGAAGCGGGTCGATTGGAGTCAGCAGTTAGAAAACTCGCTTACATCTGGCCTTCTTTTCGGCGTTATGGCGGTTCCGTGGAATCCTCAATGCCCAAACTCGAAGCAATGTACCTGCAAAATTTGGGGATTTACCGCCAAGGATTGATTGTTCGCAATTAGTAAACAGTCCCATGACGAGTTTAGATTGGGGTTTGGCAATTTTGGATTAAATTTTGACATCCAAAATTAAAAATGGGGGAGTTATGGGTGATGTCGATTCTTCGGAAATTTAAAAATTAGGCTAATTTTCCATCTTCCATGTGAACGATGCGATCGGCAATATCCAAAATTCGGTTATCGTGGGTTACTAACAAAATAGTACAGCCCTGTTCTTTGGCAAGTTGCTGCATCAAATTCACCACTTCGCGACCGGATTTGCTGTCCAGGGCGGCTGTTGGTTCGTCAGCTAAAACAATTTGCGGTTGACTGACCAAAGCGCGGGCGATCGCAACTCTTTGTTTTTGTCCTCCCGACAAATCATCTGGATAATAGTTAATCCGCTGTTCCAATCCTACTAACTCTAGCATTTTTGCAGAGCGATCGCGCATTTGAGAACGCGACAAATTCCCATGAACTTCCAAACCCATCTGCACGTTTTGCAGCGCCGTCAAACTGCGGTGCAAGTTGTGCGCCTGAAAAATATAGCCTATTTTGCGCCGCGCCTTTACCAATTCGTCTGAACTCGCTTTGCACATTTCTTGACCGAGAATTTTGAGACTTCCCGATTGACCGGATCTCAGCCCGCCAATCAAAGTTAAAAGCGTGGTTTTTCCCGAACCGGAAGGCCCCGTCATTAGTACGATTTCACCTGCTTTAATTTCGAGATTAATGTCAAAAAGTACCTGTTTTCGCAGTTGACCTTGACCGAAGTAGTGGTCGAGTTGGTGCGCGGAAATTATAGGTGCAGGAATCTGTAATGTGTTTGTTGTTGGGGACAGAGTAGTAGAGTTCATAACTTTTGGGTGTGAGGTTTTAGATTAGAGAATAAATCCCTCTCGTCGCCGATAATGCAGAGAAGAAACTAGAGAAGGATTACAAAAAATATGTGGAGAGTTAGGACTTTATACAAAATCTGGATTTAATACCCCCTTAATTCTTTAGTCCGCGCAGGCGAACTTCGTTTGACAAGGAGCGGTTTCAACCGCCGAATATTATAAACTGATTCATTTTCCCTTAAAACATATCTGCTGGATCGGCTGCTTGCAGTTTGCGAGTGGCAATTGCTCCAGAAATAGTGCACATAATCACGTTCAAAAGTAATACTATAACTGCTCTCAGCAGCGTCATATAAAGGGGTAAATTGGTAGCTTGGCGGGTTAAAGAGTAAAGTCCGAAAGAAACTCCTACTCCCGGCAAAAAACCAAGGACGGAAAGAATTAGAGCTTCTTCAAAAACGATGCCGAGTAAATAAACATTGCGGTAGCCCATCGCTTTGAAAGTAGCGTATTCTCCCATGTGGTCGCTGACATCGGTTGAGAGAACTTGATAAACAATAATGACACCAACTACAAAACCCATCGCGACGCCTAAATTAAACACAAAGCCGATCGCAGTATTCTTAGCCCAATAGTTTTTCTCAAAATCGATAAATTCTTGTTTGGTTAATACCTTGACATCCGGCGGTAAATATGCTTTCAGAACTTGTTGAACTTCCACGGGGTCAGCACCGGGTTGCAGTTGAATTAATCCAGCATTAACACTCGCGGCGTTTTGTCTGGGAAACAGGCGCAGGTAATTTTGATCGCTAGTCATCAAAATACCATCGGCGGCAAAAGATGCTCCAACTGTGAATAAACCGCTGACGTTAATCGTGCGCCGCTCGACCTCAGCTTTAACGGCTTTTCCTTCAGCGATTTGTGCGATCGTTCCTTGGTAATCTCCCCTAGAAGCTCGATCGAACAACACAGTATCCGGCAATTTAATCGCGCTCAAATTTTGGTTAACTTCTGGAAGCGCAAACGCCGGGTGGTTGGGATTGAAACCGACCACCATCAGCGACGTTTCGCGCCGAGTTTCGGGATTTTTCCAGTTAGCAATTTTCACGTAAAGTGGCTCGGCTGATTTCACGCCCGGTACGTTCATTGCTTGATACAATCTACGTCTGGGGAAGGAAGACAAATTAATCAAATTTCGCGCTTGGGGGTGAATCAAAACTAAGTCTGTTTCCAAGCTTTGGTGCAGCCGCGTATTGCTGGTGTAAAGCGCATTTTGAAAGCCCAACTGCATGAACATCAAAACGTCAGCAAAGGCAATTCCTGCTACTGCAACCAGCATTCGCCCTTTGTCGTGACTCAGTTGCAGCCATCCGAGGGAAGTTCTGCGTCTTAATTGTTGTAAGGGTTTTATGAGTCCAATCATAGGATTTTAGATTTTAGATTTTGGATTTTGGCTTGAAGAAAGCGATGCTGCGGTTTAAGACTTCTTAATCTTTAATTTCCCCGATCGCCACTTTGACTTGCAAATTGGTGAATCCCGCTACTTTCTGGCTGGAAGCTTCATCTAAGCGCACTTTTACTTCCACAATTCGACCATCAATATTCGCAGAAGGATCGGTGTTAACAATGTTTTGCCGCTGCACTTGCAAACCAATATGTTCGACAGTTCCCCGCAATTCGCCGATCAAAGCATCGCTAGTAATTTTGGCGGTTTGTCCGAGGCGTACTTTGTCCACATCGCTTTCGTAGATTTCCGCAACAGCCAGCATCTCGCGAGTTTGTCCCAGTTCGACAATGCCGTCGTTTCCCACCCTTTCCCCCGGATGCGTATGAATTTTCAGGACTTGGGCGTCTCTGGGAGCACGGATGTAAGCTAGATCCAGATTGGCTTTGGCTTGTTTGGCTGCTGAAGCGGCGGAACTGACTTCGGCGGCGGCTGCTGCTATGTCAACGGGGCGTACTTCGGCGATGCGATCGAGATTTGCCGCGGCTTCATTAATCTGCTGTTGTCGAGATTCCTGAATTTGGCTGAGTTTGGCTTGGGCTTCGTTAATTTGCTGTTGGCGAGATTGCTGAATTTGATTCAATTTGGCTTGGGCTTCGTTAATTTGTTGTTGGCGGGATTCCTGAATTTGATTTAGTTTTGCCTTTCCTTCGTTGAGTTGCTGTTGAGTTGTTTCGGCGGCGAGGCTTTTGCTGTCGCTAGTTGAGGCGGAAATTGCTCCCTGTTCATACAGTTGGGAGTAGCGCCGATCTTCGCTTTGGGCGTTGCGGAGTTCGGCTTGTAGGCGGGCAATTGCGGCTTTTTGAGTTTGAATTTCCCCTTGCTGTTCGGCCCTGATGCGGGCAATTGTGGCTTGTTGCGCTGCAATTTCGGTGCTGCGATCGACTTCTAGGCGGCTGACGATCGCCTGTTGCGCTGCGATCTCGTTGCTGCGATCGGCTGATAAACGGCTAATAGCCGCTTTTTGGGCTTGAATTTCGCCGTTTTTGGCTCCTGCTTTCACTTTTGCTAGATTTGCCTCGGCGACGCGCACTTGTTCTTGAGCTTGGTCGAGGGCGGCTTGCAGGCGATCGCGGCTGTCCAAAATTGCGATCACTTGGCCTGTTTTCACCCTGTCTCCCTCTTTCACCAAAAGTCGATCGATCCGGTTTCCTTCCGTCGCACCGGAGGCGGAGACTTTAATTACTTCTCCTCTGGGTTCGAGTCGCCCCAAGGCTGTAACTGTGGTTAATTGGGATGCTGTGACGGCTGCTGCTGCGGCTACTGCGTTGGGATCGGGTATGCGCGATCGCCAGATCGTGTAGCCTGTGGTTCCCCCTGCCGCCAGGGTTGCTACTGCTGCCACAACTAGGAGTTGTTTAACTAGGGATGGAGTTGAGGATAAGCCGTCCGCTGTTGCCCGGTGTACCATGACATACCTCTTTGTGAGAAATAAAACTAAACGGTTTAGTTCTGATGTATTTCAATACTAAACCGTTCAGTATAATGATGTCAAGAGCCCAAATAAAAATTACAGAAGCAAGGTATGGCAAGGACAAAACCCAGCGAACCAGACAGCGCCGCAGCAAGTGACAAAACCGAGCAAATCCTGCAAGGTGCGATGCAAGAATTTTTAACTCACGGCTACGCGGGGACGAGTATGGACAAGGTAGCGAAGACGGGGGGAGTTTCCAAAGCCACGGTTTACAGCTATTTTCAAGATAAAGAGGGATTGTTTGCTGCTTTGGTACAGCGGCTGGCGCGAGAAAAAGTCAATTTTACAGTTCTGGATGCAGAACCGGCCGTAGCGCTACGATTCGTTGCCACAAATATATTGGATCAGGCGACCCACGAACCAGCATTTCTCAATTTTGTGAGGTTAGTGATTGCGGAGTCGGGGCGTTTTCCCCAGCTAGCGCAGACTTTTGTGAAAAACTTAGCTAAACCAGGGATCGATCGGCTAGCGGAATATTTGGCATCGCATCCAGAGTTAAAATTGCCCGATCCGGAGGCAACGGCGCGCATTTTTATTGGATCGCTGGTATATTTTCAGTTAATGCAGGAGATGATGCACGGTAAAGAGATTGTGCCAATGGAGCGCGATCGACTGATCGACGGTCTGCTGCACTTGATTTTAGGCCCGCAGTCCAATTCCTAAGTGCGATCGACAGAATCTAGGAATTTTATTTGAGAATGATTTAAATGCCATAAAGAGCGAGATCCCTTTATGGCTGCGATCGGAGGTTCTATTCAGGTGTTTTCCCTAACCTCTCCCTCAATTCCTCAGCCGATAACTGTGGCAGTTGTTCTACCAACAATGTCAATTCTGCCACAGGCAATGCCAATAAATTAGTAACGGCTGTAGGCAGAATATCGCCCAATTCAGGCGATCGCATTTGCAAGACACTTTCAGCCAACAATTTAACTGCTGCTTCCCGCCCAGATTCATCGACTGTCAGCATCGATATTGCCAGCAACAGCACTGTAAATTCCGCCGCAGCCAACTTTGATATTAAAGATAGAAAAGCAGTCATTTTGGGACTTAATTCTCCAAATCTAACTCGCAGAAAATTTTCTAAAATTAAGCGCTGTTGTTCTTGCCTGCCTCGTTCTAGTCCTTCTTCTAGTCCCTGTTCTAGTCCTTCTTCTCTAGCTTGTTGCTGTGCTGCTTGTATTTGTTGTTGAAAAAGTGGTGTAATGGCCATAATTAACTCCCGCTCTTCTGGCTCTAATTCTTGTGGCACATTGGTTACTAAATTTGACTGTAACCGATACAGCAATTCTAGCGCGATAATCCGCAACGGATCATCTGTTGCTAAAGCGCTTAATTGGGAAATAGCCCTTTGCTGCACTCCCCCTTTGCCCAAAATCCTCAACCACAGAGTTTCTGGAGTTTCGGGCAACTGGTGAATCGCCACAATTGCAGTCCGCAAAGATTCACCCAAAAAATAAATTCCCTGCATCCAATTCTCTGTGTCTGGTATCGCATTAAAGCTATCTACCAATGCTTTCGATGCTGTGGGCATCAAAATCCACAGTTTGGGTAACTGAGCGTCATCATAGCGAGTATTTTCTCTCCTAAATTTTCGCTCCAATTCACCTCGCACGTCCAATAACTTACCCAGACAGCTACAAATTTCGCTGACGTTTGCCGGATTGCGAAAGGGTTCAAAAATAGCCGTTGTGTTTGCCATTTTTCCCAACAATCCCAGGGTTTCTGAGTATTCGGGAATTGCGTTGCTGGGAGTGAAATAAACATCGATTTCTCGAACTTCGGAAGTCACATCGCGGCCGATATTCACCGTTCCGATCGGCGACAGCAATTCCTCCAGGTATTCTTTGGCAAAGAGATCGTGAATAAATCGCGTCATAATAAATTATTTCAAACAGTAAATATATCTTTTAGCCGTTTTCTCACCCATTCTACAGGATTTTCATCCTCTTCTGCTGCATCTACCAATTCCATTTGTCGCAATAATTGCTGTCTATCGCTGAGTTCTTCTTTGTGTTTGACTATTTCTTTAATAATCTGTTCTGATAAATCCGGTCGTTCAGTTAAAACTTTCTGAAAACCTTCTTTATTGATGGCAAACAAAATTGTTTCTTCCAAAGCTCTTACCGAAGCAGTTCTGGGGATTCCCAACATTAAAGAAAGCTCCCCCAAAAACTGACCACTACCGAGGTTATTCAGATGTTTGTTAATAGCTTCTACAAAAACTTCTACTGAACCAGAAAGAATCATGTAAAAAGCATCTCCGGGGTCGTTTTCGTGAAACAAATATTCTTGCGATCGCAGCCGTTTGCGGTATCCAACTTCAATCAATTGCCGCAATTCAAGATCAGTCAGAGTTTCAAAGTATTCCACCTCTCGCAGCAAACAGCTAAGAGAAGATTGCTTTTTCAGTTTCTCTGCAAAAATTGGGGGTTTTTGCTCATTTTCCGAGTAACTGTTCGGGAGGTCAATTGCAGTTTCTTTTTTGTTGAACATTGACAACAGAACTTCGGGGTTTTGCAAATAAATTTCTCGGTCATTGAACGGGAATTCTATTTTTTGCTGGCGGAAATTGTATTCAATTGCAAAATTCAAAGAACTTTTAATTAATTCTATTTCAATCGGTCTGTCCGTCCACACTAAAAGTTCAAATTTAAAACTATCATCACCAAACTCGACAAACAATACTTTCGGATTCGGTTCGTACAAAACTCCTGCTTCCGCGTAAGCAATATTTAACAGAGTTTCTGTCACTAACAGCGGGTTACTATTTTCGGCTACTTCTACGGGAACTCGCAGACACAGTAGGGAGTTTTCGTAACTCCAGTTAACAATTTTGTTGCTAATCATTTTGCTGTTGGGAACTATGACGCTAGAGTCCTCAGTGGTTTGGATGATGGTCGATCGAATCGAGATTTTTTTGACTATTCCCATTAATCCTTCTAATTCCACAAAGTCTCCGACTTTCACAGGTCTGTCTAAAAGCAGTGTTAAGCCGCTGACAAAATTAGTTGTTAAATCCTGGATGCTGAAGCCGATTCCGACTCCCAATCCCCCCGCAACTACTGCAAAAGAAGCGAGGTTGAAGCCGATGATTTGGATGGCGACGATCACTCCCAAAGCTACCATTAAATACCCAATAATTACTGAGATCGCTTCCCGGTTTCCCTCGTCAATTCCCAGTCTGACGAGCAAGCGTTCTTTAAGAAAGTTCGTAAAATATCGTGCTATGACAAGGATAGCCATAAACAATACAATCAGTTCCACCAGTGACTGCAGCGATACAGGATTCTCACCTATTTTAAATAGGGTTGCTGTAAATATTTGGGATAGCTGTGTCCATACTTCTTCTGGTATTGTATTAAAATCCAATTCCGACCATAAGGTTTTTTGTGTTGTCATTTTTTAAGTTGGTAGTAGTAAACATAAAGTCCTCAGTGCCAAATTTAAAAATAAAATCCTGAAGTCTTTATCACAAATTTTAGCCTATTTTGGTAAAAAAAATGAAGTCTTTACATATATATGTGGTTCCTCATACTACGCAGTTATCCCTATTGCGAATTTTTCGGATACCTTGTCTTCGCAGACCTGTGGTTATTGTGCCACTTTTTCGCGAGACGAGATCCGACTCATCTATTATTAAAGCGAACCCTCTATAGCAATCCTCGCATCATTTGTGAATTTCTTACTCCCTCCCTTTACCAAGGGGAGGGTTGGGGTGGGGTAAAAAAATTACGACTTCTGCAAGGATTGCTATATTAAATTTATTCAACATTAACTCTATGCGATTTTATCATACTCTCCACTAATTATTTTGGGAAGTCCCGTTATCAACTTAAGCAGGGATTATTCAATGACTCTTTAAGTGGACAAGTCAAATATCCAAGTCTTACAATGACTTTAACTGGTGGGAGAGATATTGCTATTACTCTGCCAGTGGCGTCCGTCTTGTGTATATCTAAGTAAAAATTTAACGGATCTAGCTAAAATTGATAACGTTCCAAGAATACTTGGCCTTCTACCGATATGGGGGACAAATTATAACTTAATTGCATTTGTCAATCCGTAAATTTACTGAAAATATTGCTTTGCTTATTTAGGAGTGGAAAATTGGCGATTTGGGGATGGGTGGGCATAAATATGGCGAGGCGATCGCCATGATTGCTCGATCGCCCAAATCTAAGTTCTCCACCCCCAATCTAAGTAAATGCTGAGCCTAAGTGCTGATTGACAAACGCTTCCCTAGCTTATGTTGTCACCAATGTTCTACCAATAGGATTGATTAGGAATAGAATTGATGAGTAATAGAAATACTTGGCGATACATCCGAATAATTAAGGGAAATAGTATCGCAAGGGATACATATATCGCAGATTGAAAGCCTAATGGTCGCGCTACTGAACGTTTTTTTCAGTACCCAAATAGGATAAAACGAAAACGTCGCGATCGCCCAATTGGACAGAAGTTGTAGAATAAAAGCTGAAATGCACGAGCCAACATGAGCAAATTCCCACCAAAGAAAACCCAACCGCCACAGCAAGAGAGCACAACAGCACAGGTATTGCGACAGGCTCACTTCGACGCTTTTTTTGCTGCTGCGAATGCCGGACTGATGATTTTAGACCGCCAACTTCGGTACGTCCAAATTAACGAAGCTATGGCAGAGCTCAATGGCATTTGTGTGGCAGATCATATTGGTAGGTCGCTGTGTGAAGTGCTGCCAGAATTGGCTGCGACTCTGGGACCAATCTTGCAAGAAATTCTGGATACGGGCAAGCCAATTCTCGACTATGAAGTAGTGGGTGAAACTCCGAGACAACCGGGAATCCTGCGCTACTGGCAAGCATCTTACTATCCTTTGCGGGATGAAAATGACCTGGTTTTTGGTGTTGGTGCCCTTGTGATTGAAATTACCGCTCGCAAGCGGGCAGAACAAAAGCAGGCACGACTGACGGCAATTTTGGAAGCAACTTCCGACTTAGTAGAAGTTTATGATGCGGCTGGGCATAGCGTCTATCTCAACAAAGCCGGACAGGAAATGCTGGGGATGTCCCCAGAAGAAGCACGCTCTTCATTTAGTATAGATTCTGTGTTAGCTCCCTCGGCAAGGGCAAAATTCCACAACGATATAATTCCCACCGCCTTGCGAGAGGGTAGGTGGGCTGGTGAAATCCTATTTTTGTCACGCGATGGGGAAGAAATTCCAGTCTCTCAGGTTTTGATCGTTCACAAAACCGAAGCGGGCGAAGTTGAGTTTATCTCCACTATTGTGCGGGATATTCGCGATCGCAAAAAAGCAGAGGAAGAACGACAATTACTGGCTACCACGATCGAGAATAGCCGTGACTTTATAGGCGTGGCCTCAATGGATGGTCGCCCTATACTCGTGAATCAGGCTGGTCTGGATTTGGTGGGACTCAGTAGTTTGGAGGAAGCCAGAACCAAACACATGAACGATTTCTTCATGCCAGAAGATCTGGAATTCATACAGCAGCGCGTCCTGCCTACTCTAATGCAAGAGGGGGATTGGCGGAGCGATTATCGCTTCAGACATTTCGTAACGGGTCAACCCATCCCGTTAGATTACACTCTATTTCTGGTCAAACACCCGCAGACTAACGAACCCATAGGGATTGCCACTGTATCGCGGGATATTCGCGATCGCAAAACCGCAGAAGATGTCCTGAAACAAAGTGAAGAAAGATTTCGTTCTTTAACCGAAGCCACTGCTCAAATTATTTGGATCTGCAATGCGGACGGCGAAATGGCGATCGAGCAACCTACTTGGAGTGCATTTACAGGAGAGGCCTTTGATAATTACAAGGGTTGGGGCTGGCTAGACACAATACATCCAGATGATCGCTCCTATATTGCCACTGCCTGGTCAACGGCTGTTGCCAATCGATCGTTCTATGAAGCTGAATTCCGTATGCGTCGCTATGACGGGGAATATCGCTACATTAGTTGTCGTGGTGTCCCAATTCTGAATGCGGATGGTTCAATTCGGGAATGGATTGGGGCTAATACAGATATTACCGATCGCAAACAAGCTGAAGAAGCTCTGCGCCAACAGCAAGCTGCGCTGCGCGATCGCAACGTCTTGCTGAGCTCTATTTTGGAAAGTACGCCAGACATAATTGTGGTTAAAGACCGGGAAGGCCGATATGTTGCCATTAATTCCTTTGTGGCAAACTTCTTCTTTGACGGTAAACCCATAGAGGAGATTGTGGGTAAAGATGATTCGGAACTGATGCCCCCGGAGGCGGCCGTTCCAATAATGGCAAAAGACCGCGAGATTATGGAAGCAGGCACTACTGAAACCTATGAAGAAGAAATTTATAATGGTGAGACCAGCAATTATTTTTTAACCACAAAATCCGCTTGGCGGGACGCTCAGGGCAATATTATCGGCCTTATCGCCATAGCACGAAACATTAACGATCGCAAACAAGCTGAAACTGAGCTGCGCGATCGCAACGCACTGCTAAACTCTATTTTGGAAAGTGCGCCCGACTTCATTGTTGTTAAAGATCGGGAAGGGCGTCATATTGCCCTTAACTCGAATTTGGCAAACTTCTTTGGCAAGCCAATGGAGGCAATCATCGGCAAAGATGATTTGGAATTACTGCCGCCTGAGAGTGCCCGTGCAATTATGGCGAAAGATCGCCAACTCATGGCAGCAGGCATCAGTGAGACTTACGAGGAAGAGGTCTCTGACGGTGAAAAAACCGCGACTTTTTTCACTACAAAAGCTCCTTGGCGGGATGGTAATGGTAATATCTTGGGCATCATCGCCACCACACGAGATATTACCGATCGCAAACAAGCTGAAGAAGCTCTGCGCCATCGCAATGCACTGCTAAACTCTATTTTGGAAAGTACACCCGACTTCATTGTTGTTCAAGATCGAGAAGGGCGTTATGTTGCCATTAACTCCAATGCGGCAAACTTCTTGGGCAAGCCAAGTGAGGAAATCATCGGCAAAGATGATTGGGAATTACTGCCTAACGCTGCCCGTGAAATGATGGCAAAAGATCGTCAAATCATGGCAACAGGAATCACTGAGACTTACGAGGAAGATATCTCTTCTGATGAAACCCCTAGGACCTTTTTAACTACAAAAGCTCCTTGGCGGGATGCTAATGGCAATATCCTCGGCCTGATCGCCACAACACGAGATATTACCGATCGCAAAAAAGTCGAGCAAACACTCCGTCAAACCCTAGAAATACTGGACTTAGCCAGCGATAGTATCATTATTCGGGATATGGATGACCGGATCATATACTGGAACCAAGGTGCAGAAAAGCTCTATGGTTGGACAAAAGTGGAAGTAGTAGGGCAGTACATTCACACCTGCTTGGAAACAGCCTTTCCTAAACCGTTAGAAATCGTAAGGGCAGAGTTTTTCCAGCAGGGAAGTTGGGAAGGAGAAGTGCAGCACACCACCAGTGATGGTCGCCAGATTATTGTGGCAAGTCGCTGGACATTACAGCGCGATGGGGAAGGGAAGCCTTGTGCCCAACTCGAAATTAATAATGACATTAGCGATCGCAAACTTGCCGAAGATGCTCTAAAACAAAGCGAAGAACGCTATCGTTCGCTGATCGCTGCTACGTCCCAAATGGTCTGGACAGCGGATGCTGAAGGAAGAAGCCCAGATCTACCGAGTTGGAGAGCTTACACCGGACAAATCGAAGCTGAAATGGTTGATTTGGGCTGGTTAGATGCAATTCACCCGGACGATCAGGAACGAACGAATCAGGTGTGGATGGAAGCAGTGCAAACGAAAACGCTGTTTGACATAGAATATCGAATCCGGGGAGCGGATGGAAACTATCGTTATTTTCAAGTAAGAGGGGTGCCAATTCTGAATGAAGATGGCAGCATCCGGGAGTGGGTTGGCACTTGTAGCGATATCCACGATCGCAAACAAGCGGAAGATGCTTTAAAACAAAGCGAAGAACGCTATCGATCGCTAATGGTTGCCACATCCCAAATCGTCTGGGCAACCGATGCTGAAGGAAGAGGCACGGATCTACAGAGTTGGAGAGCTTACACCGGGCAAACTGAAGCTGAAGTGCTTGGTTTAGGCTGGTTAGATCCAATTTATGCGGACGATCGGGAACGAACGAGTCAGGCCTGGATGGAAGCAGTGCAAACGAAAAGCCTGTTTGACATAGAATATCGAATCCGGGGAACGGATGGAAACTATCGTTATTTTCAAGGTAGGGGAGTGCCAATTGTGGATGAAAATGGCAACATCCGCGAGTGGATTGGTACTTGCAATGATATCCACGATCGCAAACTTGCCCAAGATGCTATCAAACAAAGCGAAGAACGCTATCGATCGCTAATCCTTGCCACGTCTCAAATTGTCTGGACGGGGGATGCTGAGGGGCGATGCCCGGATATGCCGACTCTGAGAGCTTACACCGGACAAACCGTAGAGGAAGTGGTTGGTTTTGGCTGGTTAGATGCAATGCACCCAGACGATCGCGAACGAACGGCTCAGGTATGGATGGAAGCAGTGCAAACGAGAAGCCTATATGACATAGAATATCGAATCCGAGGGGCGGATGGAAACTATCGCTATTTTCAAGGTAGAGGGGTGCCAATTCTGAATGAAGATGGCAGCATCCGGGAGTGGATTGGCACTTGTACCGATATCCATGATCGCAAACAAGCGGAAGATGCTATAAAACAAAGCGAAGAACGCTATCGATCGCTAACCCTTGCCATCTCCCAAATTGTCTGGACAACCGATCCTGAAGGAAGATGCCAGGATTCACCGAGTATGAGAGCTTACAACGGACAAACGGAAGCTGAGGTGGTTGGTTTTGGCTGGTTAGATACAATCCACCCGGACGATCGGGAACGAACAGTTCAGGTGTGGATGGAAGCAGTGCAAACGAGAAGCCTGTTTGAGATGGAATATCGAATGTGCGGAACGGATGGAAACTATCGTTATTTCCAAGCTAGAGGGGTGCCACTTCTGGATGAAGATGGCAGCATCCGGGAGTGGGTTGGCACTTGCATCGATATCCAGGATCGCAAACAAACAGAAATCGTACAGGAAAAAGCCAGGGAAGCTGCAGAAGCAGCTAGTCGGGCCAAAAGTGAATTCCTTGCTAACATGAGCCACGAGTTGCGGACTCCGCTTAATGGCATCATGGGGTACGCGCAGATTCTTCAGCGTTCCAAAGTGTTGAATGAAGAAGAGCGATCGCGCATTGATGTTATTTATCAGTGCGGTTCGCATTTACTAACGTTAATCAATGATATTCTCGATTTGTCGAAGATTGAAGCACAGAAAGTGGAACTAATGCCCACAGATTTTCATTTCCCGGCGTTCCTGCAAGGTGTAGCAGAAATGTCTCGCATCCGAGCTGAAATTAAGGGAATTCACTTTCATTTTCCATCCAGCCCAGAACTCCCGATCGGTATTCGTGCGGATGAAAAACGCTTGCGACAAGTGTTATTTAATCTTTTGAGCAACGCTATTAAATTTACGGATGAGGGCAGTGTTACTTTTATAGTCAGTTTTGCAACAGAAGGAAAAATTCGCTTTGAAGTACGCGATACAGGTACCGGCATTGCCCAAGAGCAACTCGAAGCTATCTTTCAGCCCTTCGAGCAGGTTGGAGATCGCAGACGGCAGACGGAGGGCACTGGGCTGGGATTGGCAATTAGCCAAAGGATTGTAGAACTAATGGGCAGTACCATTCAGGTTCAAAGTGAGATGAATGTTGGCAGTATTTTCTGGTTTGATGTTAGTCTGCCTCAAGCCGATGAATGGGTAAAAACGTCTCAAATCGACCATCACGGGCAGATTATCGGCATCAAAGATTGCCAACCTAAGATTGTGGTTATTGATGACAAATGGGCTAACCGTTCGGTAATTAACAATTTGCTCAGTCCGATCGGCTTTGAGGTGTTTGAAGCGAACGATGGGCTGGAAGGCTGGGAAAAGATTATAGAGGTGCAGCCAGATTTAATCGTTACCGACTTATTAATGCCCGAACTAGATGGCTTCGAGGTAATTAAGCGGGTTCGAGAATCGGAAAATTTCAAAGACACCGTGATTATTGTTTCTTCTGCCAGCGTATTTGAAACTGATCAATACAGAAGTTTAGAGGCAGGAGGCAACGCCTTTATTCCCAAACCTGTTCAGGCAACAGAACTCCTGCAAAAATTGCAACAGTATCTTCATTTGGAATGGGTTTACGAAGCTAATGAAGAGCCACTGGCGATCGCTTCAGACACCAATGAGCTAATTGCCCCGCCAGCTAAAGAAATGGAAATGCTCTACGAGCTGGCTATGAAAGGAAATTTCCTAGAAATAGTTAAGCAGGCGGTATTACTTGAAGAAATAGATACCCAATACATTCCCTTTGCTAAAAGATTGCATCAAATGGCAAAGGACTTTCAAGACGAAGAGCTTTTAACGTTTATTGAGTCCTACAAGTAAGGTTTATGAATTTAGAAATTCAAGCAAATGGTACGATTCTTATAGTTGATGACAATTCAGCCAACTTGGGTGTCTTATCTGATGCCTTAAGTCAGGAAGGATTTGAAGTTCGGGTTGCGAAATCTGGAAAGATGGCACTAGAGCGAGTCAAATATGCTCTACCGGATCTCATCTTGCTAGATGTCATGATGCCAGAGATTGATGGATTTGAAACCTGTCGTCGATTACAGGCTAATCCAGAAACTAAACAAATTCCCATTATATTTATGACTGCTCTCTCGGATACGGCTAATAAAGTTGAGGGGTTTAAGCTTGGGGCTGTAGATTATATTACCAAACCCTTCCAACAAGAGGAAGTATTAGCTCGCGTCAAGCTGCATTTAAAGCTTCATGTTCTAGCTGACAAATTAGAAGAAAAAAATACCTTATTGGAGCAAAAAGTTTTAGAAGTTAGCCAAGCCTATGATGATTTACAACAAATGCAACTTAAGTTAATCCAAAGCGAGAAAATGTCCGGCTTAGGGCAAATGGCGGCTGGGATTGCTCATGAAATAAATAACCCTATAAATTTCATATCTGGCAATCTGGGTTATGCCCAAGAGTACGCTCATAACTTACTAAAAATTATACACCTATATCAAGAAGATTATGTAAATCCCACCCCTCGGATTCAAGCAGCTATGGATGAAATAGAACTGGAATTTGTGGAGGAAGATTTTATCAAAGTTCTTAACTCAATCAACTTAGGAACGCAGCGCATCCAGGAGATTGTCAAGTCTATGCGAATTTTTTCTCGCTTAGATGAGGCAGAGGTAAAAGCTGTAAATATTCATGAAGGGATTGATAGTACACTCACCATTCTGCATCATCGTTTAAAAGCAAGACCAGATCATCCTGAGATTGAACTAATAAAAAAGTACGGTCAGCTTCCACCAGTAGAATGCCATGCCGGACAATTAAATCAAGTGTTCATGAATATTATTTCCAATGCGATTGATGCTTTAGAGGAATCTAATCAGGAGCGTTCCTTTGCAGAAATTAAACAACACCAAAACCGCATTCAAATTGCTACAAAAGTAATTGACGAGAATTGGGTTGCTATTTATATTAGTGACAATGGTCGGGGAGTTTGCGAAACTTTACAACAGAAAGTATTTGACCCTTTTTTTACCACCAAACCTATCGGTAAAGGGACTGGGTTGGGGTTATCTATCAGTTACCAAATTATTGTTGAAAAGCATGGGGGCAGATTATACTGCCAGCCTGGATTAGGAAAGGGAATAGAATTCGTCATTGAAATTCCTATTCGGCAACAAGCTTGTAAAGCTGCTTAGTTTCCCGGTACAATGTCTCTTACGAACTTTTGTTGATTTCTCGCTGACAGCGGGGACGACAAGGTGTTCCCGTGCAAACAAAGCTAGCTGGCATATTTTTAAAGACGCTGCTGCGAGCTCCGATTAAAGCGTTAGCACCGATTTCTACACCAGGGCCAATGAAGCAGTCGGCGGCAATCCAAACGCCGTTATTAATGATCACAGGTGCTGTTATTAAGCCAAAGGCTGGGTCTTGAGGGTTATGAGTGCCGGTGCAGAGGTAGCTTTTTTGAGAAATGACGCAGTGTTTGCCGATCGCAATTCGATCGAGACTGTACAATACAACATCATCTCCGATCCAACTGTAGTCTCCGATGGCAATTTTCCAAGGATAGGTAAAACGAGCCGTGGGGCGAATGATCGCACCCCGACCTATTTTCGCTCCAAATAACCGCAGCAGCGCGCTTCTGATGCCGTTAAAAGGGTGTGGAGTGAGAGGAAATGCGATCGCCTGCACGAACCACCAAAGCAAAATTACCCAAGTAGGCTTTCCTCGATCGAACTTTGATTGGTTGTACAGCCGCAAATCAACAAAAGATTCGCCTGTTAAAATATTTGCCTGGTTGCCGCTAATTGGACGATCGTTTATTTGAGAATTGGGGGAATTTGCGCTTAAATTTTCCGGATCTTGGTGCGGAGTTGGTATATAATCGGTCATTGATAGTTAATTTAATGTTTAATTTAAAATCGAGTTTAACCTTAAGGACTGCTGCATGACATTTCTAGTTAGGGACAATTTTGACTCGGAAAACGCCAAGGATATCGCACAATGCGAGAATACAACAAATCCCAGAATTGGCAAAGTTCGACTTTTACAAACAGCATTGGTACTGCTTAGCAGCTTTTTTGTAGCAGAGTTAATCGCCGCACTTAATTCTCATAGTTTGTCCCTATTAGCAGATGCGGGTCACGTTTTTTCAGATGTAGCAGCTTTAGCAATAACTTTGACAGCGACTTGGTACTCCTCAGTCAAACGCAAAAGTAAATCCGTAGATTGTACGATCGCACAATCGTCAATCCCTGAACGAGGAGAAATCATTGCTGCTTTAATTAATAGTATCAGTTTAGTGGCGATCGCCCTGTGGATTGCCGCAGAGTCGATCGGCCGGTTGCAGTCCCCAACTCCCGAAGTAGAAGGGCTGCCGATGTTAATTACCGCCATAGTCGGTTTAAGCATCAACTCGATTAATGCTTGTTGCTTGCATTCCTGCTGTCACGGCGACTTGAACCTCAAAAGCGCGTTTCTGCACGCAGTCGCCGACATTTTTTCGTCGGTTGGAGTAATTTTAGCTGCGATCGCCGTCGCGTGGCTACACTGGAATTGGGCTGACGGCTTAATTAGCTTGCTAGTATCAGCATCAATTATTTTATTAACTCTACCATTGCTAATCGAAAGCATCCAATTGCTGCTAGGAAAAGTATCAGCAATATCCGCAAGTCAACAGCCTTGTGATTGCGAAAAAGTGAGCGCCGAAAAATTACTTTTTCCATCCCTAGAAGAACTTATTAAATGAAAATGTCTCAAGCCACTCGGTCGGGGCTGGCTTTCCTAATTCCCAATTCCCCCATGCCTCCAAAATATTAAGGCAATTTCACTTCTGTCTCCTGACTGATAACTACTGGCGGCGACAAAGTAGGCTCAGGTTCGGCCACATTCAACTGACCGCCACAACAACGCAACTCGTAAAGTTTGGCATTAATTTGATACTCATATTGACTCAATAACCTTGCATAAATATAGCCAGCTTTTCCATCTAAAAAGCCGAGCTGAATGAAGTAAAATAAAATAAATCTGAGCATGGGTTTAAACGGCAGCCACACCCAAACTTTTTTGAGGAAGCGTTTCCGCTGGACTGCATCTCCAAATAAGTGAGCTCCAATAGTGCCACTGTCGTCGCGCCCTTCAATAATATTGTAATAAACACGAGCTTCCCAATTAGAATAGCGGTTATGCCGTTCTATCCAGTGAAATAAATCGCGGTAATCCTCGTGGATCATGTCATTTTTTAAGTAGCCGACTTGACCGGCTAAAATGACGTGTTCGTGAACTTCGTTGTCGCCAGTATTGGGGACGGATTCAGTGCCGAGGTTTTCGTAACGTCCTTTTTGATGCTTGAACAAACGCAAATTCCAGTCGGGATATCGGCCGCCGTAACGCAGCCACTGACCTAAAAATAAGACTTTGCGGTTGAGGTAGTAGCCGTCAAAATTGGGGTCTTCGATCGCCCGCGCGATTTCGTCCCAAAGTTCCGGCGGAATGCGCTCGTCGCAATCGACAATTAATACCCATTCGTTGCGAAAGGGCAGGTTGTCCAAAGACCAATTTTTCTTTTTCGGCCAGCGGTTGTCGAAGTAGAATTGCACTACTTTTGCGCCGGTGCTGATGGCAATTTCCACCGTGCGATCGCTGCTTTGGGAATCAACCATGAAAACTTCATCCGCCCTGGCAATGCTGGCCAGACACGCAGGTAGATTAAGTTCTTCGTCTTTTGCCGGAATGAGAACTGAAACCGGAATCTTGGATGAACTAGATGTCATAATCGAGTGCTTGAACCTAAATGCGGTCGAGTTTTGGTGGATGAAGTGCGATCGGCACAGCCGCGCCAACGAGTTGAGCAGCGAGGGATATTGCCTATAGCCTAATACCTAGTGGTCGATTTCGGTGCAAAAATCAGGCCGCGGATGGCTGCGCTCAAATAACCGATTTGACCCCAGGCAAAAACGAAATTTTCAAAACGCAGCGCCGGATCTCTAATATATTTAAAAGACTTCCAGACACCCCTCAAGATTCTTTCACCCCCCCGCCCAAGCTGAGCAATACCGGCTCGATCGGACAATTGTTCGCGATAACACTCGCTGATGCCTTGCCACCACCCGCGCTCTAGAAACCAAGCTTTGTTGAGCCTTTCTGTCGCGACATGGTGCAGCACCTGGGCATCAGGTAGATAAACTACTTGCCAACCTAGCTCTAATGCTAATTCTGTGGCGCGCAATTCTTCATTTGACAGCAACTTTTTGCCGACTCTACCGAGTTTGGCATCGAAGCCGCCAATTTGTTCGAGAAAAGCGCGCCTGATCGAGTAGTTTACCCCCCTGGGAGTCAAACCGGGAGCAGTCAGGTACAGGCAAGTATCGCCTAAATCATATGCTCCCAAGTTCTGGGCCAATCCCGCTGACAGCCATTGGGGCGGGGAGACTCCACAAGGCCAGAGCACATTGACTTTGCCACCAGCTACGGCGAGTTTTTGATTGCTTTGATAAGCCGCGTGCAGCACCCTGAGCCAATTCGGCTCAGCAATAGCGTCGTCGTCGAGATAAGCTAATATTTCACTGCGAGCTTGCTTAGCGCCGGTATTCCGGGCTACTGACAGACCGATTTCCGGTTCCCAGACGTACTTGAGGCGCCGATCGCCCTGTCTTGCTTCTACCACCTCGCGGGTGCGCGAAATCGAACTTTCGGGGCTGGCATAATCGCTAGAAGCGTTATCCACTACTACTACTTCAAAGTTGTCGGGAAAATCCTGTACCAGCAAGCTGTCGATCGCCCCACCTAAATAGGCGGCGCGATTGTGGGTGCAAATAATCGCTGATATCTGAGGATGATCTGGCATAAATAACAGCTTGGGAAATACGGGGGTTCTCGATCGACTTACTCTGATATTGTCTCATCAATGCTATTATCGCTTAAAAAGCATTTGGTAGTTGGCCGTTTAAATCATAATGGGTAATGGGTAATGGGTAATTGGTAATTGGTAATGGATAATTGTGTTTAATCCTTTGTATGTGACTGCTGACTAATGACTGCTGACTAATGACTAATGAGTAACTCAGAACCCACCACATCGAGACAATTAATCTTAGTAACTGGGCCGGCCCGAAGTGGCAAAAGTGAATGGGCCGAAACTCTGGCGGCGGGTTTGGGAAAACAAGTAATCTATGTGGCTACCGGTCAGGTTGATGAAACGGATTTGGAGTGGCTTCGTCGCCTCGATCAGCACCGAAATCGCCGCCCAGTTGATTGGGCAACTCTAGAAGTGCCGATCGAATTATCGGCCGTTGTGCGGGCCAGCAAGTCTTCAGATTGTTTGTTGATTGATTCCCTGGGAACTTGGACGGCGAATCTTTTGGAACAAGAAGCGGCTGTTTGGGCGACTACGCAGCAAGATTTGCTCGCTAGTTTGAAGTCGGCGGCGGCTGATGTAATTTTGGTAGGAGAAGAAACCGGATGGGGCGTTGTGCCTGCTTATCCGGCGGGGCGGCTGTTTCGCGATCGCCTCGGTACTCTCGTGCGCCACATCGGGGCGATCGCCGATACTGTTTATCTCGCCACCGGAGGTTACGCCTTGAATCTAAGCGCTTTGGGTACACCGCTGCCGCCCTTGAAAAATTAACAGCCGGAGTCGCGATCGACAAGAGAGAAAACATCTCGGTTTCCCGAACGACAATTTTAACTGAAAATCAGGTATAATTTTAACTAAGATTGAAAACTCAAGAGTCACAGAAATTAGTCAAAAAACATACTCCCCAGGGCAAATAGCACAACAATTTGACATGAGGAATAGCCAAATTTTGAAATAATGTAAAATATAAAATGTCTCTTGAGAAAGAGTGCTAATTTCAAATTGAAAGTCTAAAATCATCAATTAGTTGAAGGGTTGACTAAAACTTATGGCATCAGATAGTGAAGTAAGAAAATATATTGCTTACTGGTTTCAGTTAGGCAAAAAAGTATTAATTCGCAACGGTTCCGAAGCGCTGCTGCCCAAATCGGTAAATGCCGGCGATCGCTACAGCCAGGAATTTGAAGACTGCTGGCAAAAAATCATCTCCTGCGACAGCGGAGACTGTTACCTCGAAGGCACAAACGAAACAATTGCCCAACTGCTGACACCAGCTTGGGAAATCAGTGGCTGCGCGCGCTGCGCTATGCCCGTAGTGTTCAAACAAACCGGAATGCCCCCGGAGTTCTGTCCCTGTAACGACTTACCGAACTGGCCCGATACCGAAATGCCCCAACCTCGATCGCCAGTCAGCAGCCAATCGCAACTATCCGGCCTGCGCGATCGGCTCCAAAGATCCAGCGGCGAGTAAGTATGTAAGAAGGAAGAAGGGTCTTCTTCCTTAAATTGTTACAATATATTTACAATGCTTCACACTAGGTCTGATTTATGAATGTCAAGACAGTATCGCCAGCCTCCCCGCAAACTTATGTAAATTCAGGGACTCAGGCTGTACTCGGCAATCTCCAAGATGCAAATACAATTCCCCTGCAAGCAGTACCAGTATCACTAGAGACGGAGGTCGTAACGGACGATCGGCTCAAATCAGCCAGAGACATAGCTTTCGAGTTGGCCGGAGATGCTGTTCGGTACGATCCAGTGGCGATCGCAGCCCAGTACCGAAATCGACCTCTACAAGTCTGGGGAAGGCTGTCGAGCGTTGTTTGGACATTTTTTAGCTTTGCCTTCAGTGTGTGGTTCGACGGCAAAACAGGTCGTACCGCCACCAACCAAAAGCGTCGCGCCGTCCGACTGCGAGAAATTCTGGCCCAACTCGGCCCAGCTTTCATCAAAATCGGACAAGCACTCTCAACACGGCCCGACTTAGTACCGCCAGTATATTTAGAAGAACTAACAACGCTGCAAGACCAATTGCCAGCATTTCCGAACGAAGTAGCCTATCAATTCATCCAAGAAGAATTGGGCGCCCACCCCAAAGACATCTACGCAGAAATCACCCCAGATCCGATCGCAGCAGCTTCCCTCGGACAAGTTTACAAAGGCAAACTCAAAACCGGGGAAACAGTCGCAATCAAAGTGCAGCGACCAGGTTTAGCCGAGAACATCGGCTTAGATATCTACATCCTGCGGCGCGTTGCAGTTTGGGCACAAAACAACTTCAAAATAATTCGCAGTGACCTCGCAAGCATTATGGACGAGTTGGGTGAGCGCATTTACGAAGAAATGGACTACACCCACGAAGGTCAAAATGCCGAACGGTTTGCCCAACTCTACGGCCACATCAAAGACATTTATGTTCCCAGCATCTACTGGGAATATACCCGCCGCCGCGTCTTAACAATGGAGTGGATCACCGGCATCAAACTTACGAATTTAGAAGCCGTTAAAGCTCAAGGAATCGATGCTCCTTACTTAATTGAAGTGGGTGTGCAGTGTTCTCTCAGACAACTGCTAGAACACGGTTTCTTTCACGCCGACCCGCATCCCGGCAATCTTTTGGCAACTCTTGACGGTCAATTAGCTTATCTCGATTTCGGGATGATGAGCGAAGTGAAACCTTATCAGCGGTACGGCTTGTTGGAAGCTGTGGTGCATTTGGTGAACCGCGACTTTGAAGGTTTGGCAAAAGATTATGTCAAGTTAGAGTTTTTAACACCAGACACGGATTTGACGCCAATTATTCCGGCCTTAGCTAGCGTATTTAACAATGCTTTGGGTGCTAGCGTTGCCGAACTAAATTTCAAAAGCATTACTGACGAACTTTCGGCAGTGATGTACGAATATCCTTTCCGAGTTCCAGCTTACTATGCTTTGATTATTCGATCGCTCGTTACGTTAGAAGGGATTGCCATTAATGTCGATCCAGAATTCAAAGTGTTGAGCAAAGCTTATCCTTACGTAGCAAAACGGCTGTTGAGCGACCCCGCACCGGAATTGAGAGCATCCCTGCAAGATTTGCTGTTCAAACAAGGCGAATTCCGCTGGAACCGCTTAGAAAACTTGCTCAACAATGCCCGTGAGAGCGACGATTACGATGTCAGCAAAATCTTGAACCAAGCATTAGAATATTTATTTTCCGAAAGAGGAGATTTCATTCGCGATCGTATTGTCCTGGAATTAGTCAAAAGTCTGGACACACTTTCCACCAACGCTTTTGCTAACGCCAAAGCTGTAGTCGGCGAATGGTTTGGAGTCAAGGCAAATCAACCTGTGGTTTCACCAACTGAACAAAAAAACTTAGAACACATCAAGCGGATTTGGGATATTTTGCAATCAACTCCCGGTTTTGACACGATGAAAGTATTGCAGCTTCTTCCGCAGTTGTTGGTGAAACCGGAAGTGCAGAATATGGGGCAGAAAGTAGTCGGCGGTTTAGCTCAAAGAGCTGTTGCTAGGGTAATTCGTGAGTTTTTGCTTTCGCAGGAACCGGAGGCGATTCCCGTGAATGGAAGCTACCCTAAAACTTCGCCTCAGTTGTCTTTGCCTGCGGCGAAGTAGTGGGATGGGGATGTTTTTTGACCGCAGATATTAGCAGATAAACACAGATGAACGCAGATGAAATTTCGTCTGCGTTCTTTTAATTAAGTTAATGCTGTAGGGGCTGGTAATATCGTTTCTCTAAAATCGTGCAAAACTCTTTGACCCCCCCTAGCCCCCCCTTGCAAAGGGGGGGGACAAGAATACTGTTGCATTCTTTTTTAAAATTGGTATAATATCGTTTCCGGTAGCATCGGAATTATATCATGTCCGATCGATCTACCTCGATTTTTGTAGGGTTTCCCTCACCAAGAATATCTGCCAATAATTGACAATCTCAAAAACCCGCCCGATCGGCATATTATAATTAATTGATCGCACATGATATTAATAGACATTGGGTTCCCAGAGATTTTCTGGGCATTTCTACATCGCAGAGTTAATCATGGGTAGTGTCGCTTGAACTCAGAAGATCGATCGAGAAATCAGGTAAAATCCAAAATTGCGTTAACAGGCGATAATGGAACCTCTGAGCTACCGCCCCTGAGCTACCTATGGTCGAAGTATGAATGCAGTCGAAATCGAAGAAGCAGTTTCCAGGCTGGCTGAAGCGCCCTTTGACTCGGAAGAGTTCCCCTTTGCCTTCCTCGAAGCCTTTGGTAACAAGCCGACGACTCTCAAGCGGCTCAAAAGCAAAAGCGGTGGCTCAAACCAATCGGATCTCGGTGGCGTGCTGCAGCGTAACAATATCCATGTGAAGGTTTGCCCGGAAGGCGAGGTGACAAACACCCTCACGGCGTTGCGGGATAGTGCGGCGACGGCTCGGTATAAGGTTAAGTTTATCCTGGCCACCGATGGCAAAAGTTTTGAGGCCGAAAACCTCGCTGATGGGGAGATAGTCGCCTGCGACTACCCGGACTTTCACAACCATTTCGGTTTTTTCCTGCCCTTGGCGGGCATTACGACAGTCAAGCAGATCCGTGAGAACGCCTTTGATATCAAGGCTACAGGGCGCCTCAACCGCCTGTATGTGGAGCTGCTGAAGGAGAACCCGGAGTGGGACAATGCCGATCGCCGGGAAGCGTTAAATCACTTCATGGCGCGACTAATCTTCTGTTTCTTCGCCGAGGATACGAATATCTTTCACAGCAATGCCCTCTTCACTGCCACCATCGAACAAATGAGTGCGAGTGATTCGTCGAATACGCACGAGGTGCTGTCGGAGATGTTTCGGGCGATGTGTACGCCGCTTAAGGATCGGGAGGCGGCGAAGATTCGGAATTGGGCAGATGGATTCCCCTATGTGAATGGAGGGCTGTTTTCGGGTGGGGTGGCGGTGCCGCGTTTTAGCAAGATTGCCCGATCGTACTTACTTCATGTTGGCAATCTCGACTGGACAAAGATTAATCCCGATATTTTCGGCTCGATGATTCAGGCGGTGGCGGATGATGAAGAGCGGGGTGCGTTGGGGATGCACTATACGAGTGTGCCGAATATCCTCAAAGTATTGAATCCGCTGTTTTTGGATGATTTGCGATCGCAATTGGAGGCAGCGGGGGAGAATGCCCGCAAGCTGCTGAATTTGCGGCAACGGATAGCGCGAATTCGGGTTTTCGATCCGGCTTGTGGATCGGGGAATTTTCTGGTGATTGCGTATAAGAATATGAGGGAAATTGAGGCGGAGATTAATCGTCTTCGGGGTGAGGGCGATCGCAAATCTGAGATTCCGCTGACGAATTTTCGGGGAATTGAATTGCGTCACTTTTCCTGTGAGATTGCGCGGTTGGCCTTGATTATTGCGGAGTATCAATGTGATGTGATGTATCGAGGGCCAAAGCTGGCGCTGGCTGAGTTTTTGCCGCTGAAGGACGATAACTGGATTACCTGTGGGAATGCGTTGCGGTTGGATTGGTTGAGTCTTTGTCCGCCGACTGGGACGGGGGTGAAGGTGCAGCGGGAGGATTTGGATTTGTTTGGCGAGACGCGAGATCAAGCGGAGATTGATTTTGAGAATGAGGGTGGGGAGACTTATATTTGTGGGAATCCGCCGTACAAAGGAAGTAGTTATCAAACTTCAGCCCAAAAAAGCGATCTAGAAGCAATATTTAAGAACAAAACGTCCCAATGGAAAAACTTTGATTATGTGGCGGGCTGGTTCGTTAAAGCTTCTGAGCATATCGAGACAACCAGTGGAAGTTTTGCTTTTGTGAGCACTAATTCAATTTGCCAAGGACAACAAGTTCCATTACTTTGGCCTTTAGTGTATTACAAGAAACAATGTATCAATTTTGCTCACTTATCTTTCAAATGGAGTAACTTAGCCAGCCACAATGCTGGAGTCACTGTCGTAATCATCGGCGTTACAAATTCTACACTCAAGAGTAGAAAAATCTTTTCTATGGATGAAATAGGGTTGGTAAAAGTTCGCGAAGTTGACAATATCAATCCATATCTCTTTGCAGGAGCTAATATTGTTGTTCTTCCCACCCGCCAGTCCTTGGGTCAACAAGCGGAGATGCTAAAAGGAAATCAACCCTCAGATGGTGGGCATCTCTGTCTTAGTAGACAACAGAAACAAGATTTGTTGGCATCTGCGTCAGCAGCGAAAAAGTTTATCAAACGTTACCTGGGTGCCGCAGACTATATTCAAGGAAAAGAAAGGTACTGTCTTTGGATTGAGGACTCAGATGTCAAAGAGGCTACAAGAATTGATGCAGTTTCAGTGAGACTGAAAGAGGTTGTAGAGATGCGTCGGAATGCAAAAGCTCCGACAACTAAAATCGCAGCAGAATGGCCGCATAAGTTTATACAAATTCAGAGCATAGCTAAAGAATACTCAATTGTATTTCCGCGCATTTGCTCAGAAAGAAGGGAATACCTTCCAATCGGAATCTTAGATAGTAACTCGATACTCTCCGATCAAGCGTTTGCTCTCTACGATGCCCCACTTTGGAACATTGCTTTGGGAGTCTCCCGCCTTCACCTAGTCTGGATCGCCACCGTCTGCGGCCAGCTAGAAACCCGATATCGCTACTCCAACACCCTCGGCTGGAACACCTTCCCCGTCCCCACCCTCACCGACCAAAACAAAGCCGACCTCACCCGCTGCGCCGAAGATATCCTGCTAGCGCGGGAGCACTATTTCCCAGCCACGATCGCCGATATGTACGATCGCGATCGTATGGATACCGAATTCCCTCTGGTTAGGGAAGCGCACGATCGTAATGACGAAATCCTCGAACGAATCTACATTGGTCGCCGCTTCAAAAACGACACCGAACGCCTCGAAAAACTGTTTGAATTGTACACAAAAATGACCAGTCAGCCAGCGCCCCTCAACAAGTCTGCCAAAGGTAAAACCAAAGGATAAAAATGATGATGGCAAAAGATTTAACTTCATCGCCACTCGATCGCCAAAATATCCTCAACAATCGCTATGCCCTAGAAAAAATAGAAGAATACTTGGGATTAGGAGGCACTTACTATGAAGAAGAACTGCTTTTTACCAAACAACAACTGATTGAGATTTTCGGTATCAGCGAAAGTACAATTGAAAAGTATCTATCCAGTCACAACGATGAACTGAGCGCTAATGGTTATACCGTGCTACGAGGTCAGAAGCTTCGAGAGTTCAAGGCTTTGATGGATGCTACCGTAACTGATTACGGTACCAAAACCACAGTCTTAGGGGTTTTCACCTTCCGGGCGACTCTAAATCTAGCAATGGTACTGCTAGAGAGCGATCGGGCCCGTGCAATTCGATCGCGCATCTTAGATATCGTCATTGACATAATGGCAGAAAGGGCAGGCGGACATACCAAATATATTAACCAGAGAGATAACAATTACTTACCAGCAGTCTATCAAGAATTTAGCTATCGTAAAACCTTTACCGATGCCCTTGATAATTACCTCGACATGGGTAAATTTAAGTATGGCATTTACACCAACAAAGTGTATCAGATTGTTTTCCGAGAGAAGGCGGAAGAATATAAACAGATCCTAAGCTTGGGCAAAAAAGATTGCCCCCGTGATACCATGTATGCCGAAGTTCTAATCGCCATTGCCAGTCTAGAGAATGGTTTGGCAGCAGAGCTGAAAGCCGAGTCAGAAAAGGTGGGACGAAAGCTGAAACAGAAAGAGGTTGATTCGCTATTTGAATCGGCAGAGGAAAACCCCTATCTAAAACCAATTATTGAAGATGCCCGCATCAAAATGGCCAGTCGTGATTTAGGGTTTCGGGATGCTCTGCATCAACAATTAGAAGCGTATATCCAAAGTGTTCCAGAGAGCGACTTTGATAAATTTTTAGGAGAAACCAGCCGTTCTTTAGAAGAGCAACTTTCCGATCCGGCTCTTTTGGCTGTATTTAAGCGATTGAAGGATCGGTAAGTTATGGCAGCAGATTTTTTTTACTTTGACATTCATTATGCGATCGAGCTGCATGATTGGATTATCGAAAACTCAGGCGGCTTTCCGGGGTCTAATAATCCGAGTCTACTAGAGAGCGCATTAGAACATATTCAAAACGATCTCTATTATCCTGAGATTCACCACAAATTAACTCACCTAGTTTTTGCTGTCAACAAGTTTCATGCTTTTAATGACGGAAATAAACGCTCTAGTATTGTATTGGGAGCTTATTTTCTAAAGCTCAATGGTTACGATTTTGTGGTAAAAAAGTTTGTCCTATAAATGGAAAATATCGCCGTCTGGGTAGCAGAAGGAAAAATTTCTAAAGAGTTTTTATGTGAACTGATTGAGTCTCTTATTTTCGAGGAAGATTTCAGTGAAGAACTTAAGTTTAAGTTAGCGCTTGCTGTCATGGGCGATATTGATTCTAATGGTTAGCTTAGCTAGAGCAGAGTCGTTACCTCCCTTTTTGGGCGTAAAAGTGCTTATACCAATTTTAAAAAAGAATGCAACAGTATTCTTGTTCCCCCCCTTGGCAAGGGGGGGCTAGGGGGGGTCGAAGAGTGTTGCACGATTGTAGAGAAATGGTATTAAATGCAAATCCACATGACGAAGCTCCAAAGCTTAAAACCCTTATGAATGAAGGATTTAAGTGCTTAAAAGCAAATGGGAGTCACCCCCAAACCATGCCCCCCAACCTCCGCGCAAACCACGCTACCCCAAAGAAGTCGCTGCTCGATCGTAATGACGAAATTCTGGAACGAATCTACATTGGTCGCCGCTTCAAAAACGACACCGAACGCCTCGAAAAACTGTTTGAATTGTATACAAAGATGACCAGTCAGCCAGCACTGCCAAAAAAATCCGCCAAACCTAAAGGAGGTAAATGAGGAGAAGTGCGATGGCTGCGCCCCGGCTTGCGCCTACGAGCTACCAAAATGACCCGTTAAATACAGAATGTTAAAATCAGACTAGCCCCTTATAGCCAAACAAGCCAATGCTAACCCTAGACCAACTCATTTCAGAAGCAACTGCATTACCAGATGCAGCCAAGGCTATCCTCATTGACAAAATTGTGGAGAGCATGGAAAGACAAATCGATCGAGATATTTTATTAGAAGGCGTGCAGAAAGCTCAAGAACGCATTGCCGAAATTGATAGCGGCGCGGTTCAAACCATTCCCGGAGATATTGCCTTAGCCCAAATACGGCAACTTGCACAGCAATGAAATATGAATTTCACCCAGTCGCCCTGCAAGAATATGCAGAGGCTGTGCAATCTAGACTTGAAGGGTTTTACGAATATCGTCGATTTCACTAACTGGCTTCAGCAAAAGAATTAAAAATTCTCAACTATCTCATAATCAAGCCGACCATATTCCCGCCTCGACTGAATGAAGCGAATTCTTGAGAACATACTAAGTAAATAATTACATGGACATTAATGCCTCTATCATTGACCAACGATTAGCATCAGTCGTTAACGAGATTCGTCAAAAGTCCGCCGAAGAATTGCACATCCAAGATGAAGGTAAAATCAAGTCTCTCGCATTTGTATACCTATGTGTTAGAACCATCTTGGATTTAGAAGATGACGACGCTTTCGAGTGCCTGACCGAAGGATCTGGTGACTTTGGCGTAGATGCCATGCACATTTCCGAAGAGTATGATGGTGAATTTACAGTTAGCTTGTTTCAAGCAAAATACAAAAACAAGCTAGCAGGAGATTCTAACTTTCCCCAAGAAGGCATTGAAAGTTTAATCAACGCAATTCAATACTTATTTAATCCAGCAGCTAGACTAGAACATATTAATCAACGACTGCTCGCAAAAGTCGAAGAAGCTCGTAGTTTGATTCGGGATGGTTACATCCCACAGGTTCGGGCATTAGCCTGTAACAATGGCCTAAATTGGAATGCGTCTGCACAGGAAGCTATTGAACGCACTGGCTTCGGCAGTCAAGTTACGTGGGAGCATATTAATCATGAACGCTTGGTCAAAATTCTGCAAGCTTCCAAACCCGTAAAAGATTCTTTGCAACTAAGTGGCAAGGCGATCGTTGAAGATATGGAATTTAGCCGAGTATTAGTTGGCAGAATTTCCGTCACCGAAATCGCAGCACTAATTGAACGACATGGTGAACGATTATTAGAGCGGAATATTCGTCGTTACTTAGGCTTGCAAGGTAATCGCGTCAATGAGGCTATTAGAAACACTTTAACCAGCAATGAGAAGAACAATTTCTACTTTTACAATAATGGGATAACCCTAACTTGTGAAAACTTTTCGTACAACGCTTTGCAAGATGGTAATTATCAGGTGCGTGTCGAAAATTTACAAATTATCAATGGAGGTCAAACCTGTCTGACCATATTCAAAACTTTGCGGGACAACAATTTGCTTCATGAAAATGCCCAAGCTTATGTTCTGCTTCGGCTTTATCAATTACCTCATGAAAACGAAAGTTTAGTTCAAAGAATCACTTATGCTACTAATAGTCAAAATCCCGTAGATCTTAAAGATTTACGCGCTAATGACGAACTCCAGCAAAGACTGGAAATAGATATTCAGCAATTAGGATTCAATTACCGCCGGAAGCGTTCTGATTCTAGTACCCGTCCGATAGATATTACTTCAGGAGTAGCTGCTGAAGCCATACTATCTGTTTGGCGAGAAAAGCCTCATCAAGCAAAATTCTTCTCGCGCGAGCATTTCGGAAAACTTTATGACGCAATCTTCACCGACCAATTGAACGGATCGCAAGTTGTAATTGCCGTTCAGCTTTACAGAATTGCAGAAAATCGTCGCAAAAGACCAAATCCTGCCGATCCAGATGTTGTTCGCTATGCTTCATGCTTTATTGCCATGCAGATGGGACGCAAGCTTCTTGCTGATTTGAATATTCAGATGAAAGACATTAGCCATCAGAATTTTAAATCTGCACAGCATCTGATTGAACAAAATAGCGAAGCCTATTTCGATGCCTCAGTACAGGATATTCAACGTGCGCTGCAAGATCTTTATGGGGAACAAGAGATTTCCTTACAGCAGCTATCTGCAACCTTTCGGCGTGGCGATTTAATCAGTAGACTTTGACTTACCAAAATGAATGTCCGATAAGTGCTACCGAACAGCCTGTCAATCGCAAAACCAAAGTTTACCACCCATGAGCAAGCCGATCGCGATTCCCTCAGTTTCCGTCACCTACGCCCAGGATGGCACCTCCACCCGCCCCAACGCCCTCGGTATGCGCCCCATGCAAGAACGCGCCTACCAAAAGCGCGGCGAACAATACCTCCTGATCAAATCGCCCCCCGCCTCCGGCAAAAGTCGTGCACTGATGTTCATCGCCCTGGACAAACTAGAGAACCAGAATCTCAAACAAGCCATCATCGTCGTGCCAGAAAAGGCGATCGGCTCCAGCTTCCACGATGAGCCACTGAGTCAGTTTGGCTTTTGGGCCGATTGGCAAGTTGAACCGAAGTGGAATCTCTGCGACGCACCGGGGAACGACGGCGGCAAAGTGGGCGCGGTACAGAAGTTTCTAGCGGGCGGTGCCAAGATTCTGGTCTGCACTCACGCCACATTCCGCTTTGCCGTGGACAAATTCGGTATCGAAGTCTTAGACGATCGCCTAATCGCCATAGACGAATTTCACCATGTTTCGTCGAACCCAGACAACAAGCTGGGCGATCGTGTGCGCCAACTCATGGCCCGCGACAAAACCCACATCATAGCCATGACCGGCTCCTACTTTCGCGGCGATGCCGAAGCCGTCTTGCACCCCGAAGACGAATCCCGATTCGATACCGTCACCTACACCTACTACGAACAGCTCAACGGCTACCAATACCTGAAGCAACTCGACATTGGCTACTACTTCTACGCGGGTAGCTACACCGACGAGATCGTGCAGGTGCTAAACCCGAAAGAGAAAACCATCCTGCACATTCCCAACGTCAACTCCCGCGAAAGTACGAAGGACAAGATCCGCGAGGTGGAGCACATCATCGAGGAACTGGGCGAATGGCAAGGCACCGATCCGAGTACGGGATTTCAACTCGTCAAAACCGCCGACGGCACGATCCTCAAGATTGCCGATCTAGTAGACGACGACCCCACCAAACGGGATAAAGTCGCCACCGCCCTAAAAGACCCCACCCATAAGAACAATCGCGATCGTGTGGACATCATTATCGCCCTCGGCATGGCGAAAGAAGGTTTTGATTGGATCTGGTGCGAGCACGCCCTGACGATCGGCTACCGCTCCAGTTTGACAGAGATTATTCAGATTATCGGTCGCGCCACCCGCGATGCACCAGGGAAAACCCGCGCTCGATTCACCAACCTGATTGCCGAGCCGGATGCCGCCGAATCTGCCGTCACCGAGGCGGTGAACGACACGCTCAAAGCCATTGCGGCCAGCCTACTGATGGAGCAAGTGCTCGCGCCACGCTTCGAGTTCAAACCCAAGCGCCCCGACAATCAACCAACACCGGGTTTCGACTACGGGGAAGATGGGTACAATCCTGGCAAGTGCAACGTGGGCATCAATCCAGAGAGAGGCCTGATTCAAATGGAAATTAAGGGATTAGCCGAACCCAAGAGCCCGGAAGCGGAACGCATCTGCCGCGAAGACTTGACCGAACTGGTGACGGCATTTGTCCAAGATAAGCCAGCGATCGAGCGCGGCCTATTTGATGAAGAACTGGTGCCAGAAGAACTAACCCAAGTTCGCATGGGCAAAATCGTCAAAGAGAAATTCCCAAATCTAGAAGCAGAAGATCGAGAAGCCGTCCGCCAACACGCGATCGCCGCCCTAACCCTTGTCCAACAAGCTAAAAAAACCATGAACGAAAGTGGTGGGCAGTACACCACAAATCCTGGTGGTGGGGAAGCAGCGAAAAACACCTCACTCCTCGATGGGGTGAGGAAGTTCGCCCTATCGGTAACAGATCTCGATATGGATCTGATCGATCGCATCAATCCCTTTGGCGAAGCCTATGCCATCCTGGCTAAGTCCATGAGCGAAGAACGGCTGAAGCAGGTGGCAGAAGTCATTGCGGCTAAGCGAGTAACCCTTAGCGTGGAAGAAGCGCGGGAATTAGCCAAACGGGCGCTGCGGTTCAAGCAAGAAAAAGGCAGGTTGCCCTCTCTCACAGCAGTCGATCCCTGGGAAAAACGGATGGCAGAAGGAGTTGCCTTCCTGCAACGCAAAGTGAAGGAGGAAACTAATGCCTAAGTACACCACCGATGATGATTTGGAATTGCTCGGTGAATTGGGCATGGACATGACCTCCGAACCCTCCGGCCAGCGTTCTGCCAGAGAAGAGCGGATCATCGCAGGCTTTGAGGAGATCGAGCGGTTTGTGGAAGAATATGGCAGACTGCCCCAGCATGGGGAAGATCGCGATATCTTCGAGCGGCTTTATGCGGTACGGCTCGATCGCCTGCGAGAATCGGAGGAATGTCGCGCAGTCTTGGAACCGCTAGACTCACGCCGACTGTTAGATGCTGAGACTGATGCCAGCCTGAGCACAGTTCGCGATCTCACAGATGAAGCACTGCTGGCCTCCCTGGGAGTCGATGCAGCCTCAGAGAACGACGTTACCCAGCTTACTCATGTGCGATCGCGCAGCGAAATCAAAGCAGCCGAGGAAATCGCCCAACGTACTCCCTGTCAGGACTTTGATGAATTCAAACCCATCTTTGACAAAGTGCAACGGCAATTGCAGTCGGGGGAACGGCAAACCATCAAATATCAGGACTATGCGGCCGTAAAGGAAGGTGATTTGTTCATCCTTGATGGGCAGAAGGTGATGGTGGTCGATATGGGTGAGCCGTTTGTCAGCGACTATGGTCGATCGGACTGCCGGCTGAGGGTGGTTTATGACAATGCCACCGAGAGCGATTTGCTGTTGCGATCGCTCCAGCGTGCTTTAAATAAAGACAAGGCCAGCCGCCGCATCACCACCCCAGATTTCGGCCCCCTATTTTCCCATATTGAAGCAGCAGACGACTTACCGACGGGCTATATTTACGTGCTCAGGAGCCAATCGGATCATCCCTTCATTGCGGAGAATCGGTTTATTATTCACAAGATCGGCGTCACCGGAGGAGACGTAAAAAGCCGAATTGGCAACGCCAAGAAAGACCCCACCTATCTGCTAGCAGATGTGGAAATCGTCGCAAAATTCAAACTGGCAAATATGAACCGGAAGCGACTTGAGGCACTCCTTCAGAAGTTCTTCGCCAGCGCTCGATTGGATTTGGAATTACAGGATCGCTTCGGTATACCAGTGCAGCCAAGGGAGTGGTTCATGGTTCCACTAGAAGCCATTGAGGAGGCGATCGAAAAAATCAAGGAAGGAACCCTCGATCAATTCCGGTACGATCGGGAAACAGCAAAGCTCACGCGATCGTAAGGCGCGATCGCAACAATAGCTAATATCAAATCCCGTAGCATAATTATTGATATCTCTCTTCTCTCCCTCTGTGTCCTCTGTGTTCTCTGCGGTTAAATCATGACCAGGCAACGGTCAACGATACAACCCGGATTTGGTATTACAAACCGAAAAAACTGCAAAAAACCCGGCTTCTTGAAGAAACCAGGTTTTTATCTATTCAATCGCCCTCAAGCAAACCTACAATTACTACAAGGTAGAAGTGCCACTTAAATCGCTACTTGTTGGTAGCTGAATGGGACTAGGATTCGCATTAAGGAAGAGGTCAGATTCATTACCAGAAGGATTAGCATTAGGAGCGATCGCACTACCAACAGTCGTCGCTTGCAAAGGAATAATTGGCTGAGTTTGAGCGTTGGTTAGAGATGTTAACAAGCTGTTAGAGTCGTAGATGAGAATGTCATCATCGATGCCACTAAAGCTATTCAGTGTTGGAATTGAACCGCCATTCAGCAAGATGTCATCGGTGGTAGATGTGCCATCAGTTGCTATTGAAATAGCTGGATTAGTAGCTGTTGTCACCAGTGGCTGGCTGGCACTTTCTAGAGTAGTAATCGTGCTATTTGACTGGTCAATTGATGCAGTAATCGTGCTACTTGACTGGTCAATTAGTGCAGTAATCGTGCTGTTTGGCTGACTAATTGGTTCAGTAATCGTGCTGGACAAGCTAGTATCAGAACCGCTGTCGATCGCACTTAGAACATCGTCACTATCAACAGGTTCGCCGGTTAAAAGATCGGTATCCGAGGGAGTATTGAAAACTCCAGGCAGCGGGGCTCCGGGGGTGATGGAAATAAACCGAGAACTGTCGATCGCACTAAATTGAGTATCTTTCACCCAAGCTAAATGTTCGCCGGTGCCTGCGATGCTAATCAAAGCATCGTTAGTATAATTTTCACCGCCTTGAACGATTTGCAATTGGTCAAAAGTGAGGTCTTGTGTTAGTCCGAAGTAATCGCGATCGACCTGGAAGTAAACAATGTTGTCGAGTCCCGAACTTGGTGCTAGCACAAAGATGTCGGAACTGCTGCCTCCAATCAGCGTATCTAAGCCGTTGCCGCCCTTGAGTAGGTTGTTGCCTTCACCGCCGTAGAGACTGTCATCGCCATCGTTACCGTTAAGGCTATCGTTGCCGCTGCCACCATTTAAGAAGTCGTTGCCATTACCGCCATCGAGGGTGTCATTGCTGCTGCCGCCATCAAGACTGTCATCGCCTTCATTACCCAACAGGTTGTCGCTGCCAGCTTCCCCGGTTAGCAAATCGTTGCCACAACCGCCGTCAAGGGTGTCCTTACCGGCACCTCCCAGCATGGTGTCGTCGTCGCATTCACCGAACATTAAGTCGTCGCCGTTACCACCGCCCATCCAGTCGTTGCCACCACCACCTGTGAGGGTGTCGTCGCCGGAATCGCCTGTGAGGGTGTCATCGCCGGAGTCGCCGAAAACCATGTCGTTACTGGCGCCGCCGTCCATCAAGTCGGTTTCATCGCCACCGTAGAGGGTGTCTTCCCCTACTTCGCCTAGCATCGTGTCTTGCCCCTGACTGCCAAACATCAAGTCGTTGCCGGCGCCTCCGAAGAGTTTGTCGTCGTCGATGCTGCCGTCAATTTTGTCGTTGCCGGCACCTCCTAATAATTGGTCGTTGCCCGTACCGCCGAACAGTTGGTCGTTGCCGGCGCCGCCGTCGATGGTGTCGTAGCCGGAACCGCCGTCGATTTTGTCTTCGCCTGCTTCTCCAAAAATCAGGTCGTTGTCTTCGTCGCCCCAAATGTTGTCGCTGCCGGCGCCGGCAAAAATCGAGTCATCGCCGGCTTTTGCCCAAATGTTGTCGTTGCCATCGCCGCCGAGAATCGAGTCTACGCCGGAACCACCGTCGATGTTGTCGTTTCCGGTTTGTCCGAGGAGGGTGTCGGCTGCATCTCCGCCGTAGATTTGGTCGTTGCCGCGACCACCATCAATGAAATCTTGGTCTTCTCGGCCGTAGAGTTCGTCCTCGCCGTCGTTGCCCCACAGGGTGTCATTTCCGGTACCGGCATCGAGGAAGTCGTTGTCGTCATTGCCTTCGAGGCTGTCGTTGCCGGCTTGACCGAAAATGCGATCGCGCCCTTCTCCCCCTGCTAAAGTATCGTTGTTCGCCCCGCCGTCGATGTAGTCGTCGCCACTGTTGCCGTCGGCGAAGTCATTGCCGTCATTTCCGTAAATGCGATCGCGCCCTGCGCCGCCCGTTAAGCTATCATCGTCTGCGCCACCTTCTAAGTAGTCGTCGCCATTGTTACCGGAGAGGGTATCTTTGCCGATTTGACCAAAAAGTCGATCGGCCCCTTCGCCACCATCAAGGCTGTCATTGCCCGATTCGCCCCACAGTTGGTCGTCTCCGGTTTGTCCCAACAGCGTATCGTCGTTATCTCCGCCCCACAGTTGGTCGTTATCGGCATTGCCTTCTAACAAATCGTTGCCTTGGCGGCCGTATAATTTGTCACGGCCGTCATTGCCGGAGAGTGTGTCGTTTTCGGTGCCGCCATCTACGAAATCGTCGCCTGTTCCGCCAGCTAGGGTATCCTCGCCACCTTCCCCGTAGAGGCTGTCATTATTTTCGCCGCCGTCGAGTTGGTCGTTGCCGAAACCGCCGAACAGGGTATCGCTGCCGGATTCTCCCAGCAAGTTGTCCGCGTCGTCTCCTCCCCAAAGAGTGTCGCTATCGTCGCCACCGAACAGGGTGTCGAGGCCGGATTGACCGTAAATTCGATCGCGCCCTTGATTACCCTGAAGCAAATCATTGCCGGAACCGCCGTCAACAATGTCATCGCCCCGGTTGCCGATAACCGTATCATCACTGACTTGTCCGAACAGACTGTCGTTATTATCACCACCGTCGAGAATGTCGTTACCGTCGCCGCCTTCGAGGGTATCGTTTTCAGTACCGCCGTTGAGGAAGTCGTTGCCGAGTTCCCCAAAAAGTCGGTCTGTTCCTGAGTTGCCTTCCAGGATGTCATCGCCACCGAAGCCGTACAGAGTGTCGCTGTCAGCTTGACCGAGAAGGGTATCGTTACCGTCGCCTGCTAAGAGTGAGTCGTCGCCGAAACCGCCTTGCAATAAGTCGTTGCCAGCTTGACCGAACAAGGTGTCTTTGCCGTCGCCACCGTAGAGGGAATCGTTGCCTTCTGCTGCATCAAGGATGTCATTGCCAGATTCCCCAAACAAGTTGTCATCGCCGGCTTTGGCTGATAAAGTGTCATCGCCTTGACCTCCCCACAGATAGTCATTGCCACTTCCGGCATCTAAAATGTCTTTGCCACTAGCGCCGTAGAGGGAATCGTTGCCTTCGCCAGCATCGAGGATGTCATCGCCGTTTTCGCCGTAGAGGTAGTCGTCGCCAGCTTGGGCTGATAAAGTGTCGTCGTCTTGACCACCCCAGAGGTAATCGTTGCCTGCGCCAGCATTGAGAAAGTCTTTGCCACTATCGCCGTAAAGGGAATCGTTGCCTTCGGCTGCATCGAGACTGTCGTTGCCGCCTTCGCCAAACAGGTAGTCATCGCCAGCTTGGGCTGATAAAGTATCGTCGTCTTGACCACCCCAGAGAAAGTCGTTGCCAACTCCGGCATCAAGAATGTCTTTGCCGTCTCCACCGTAGAGACTGTCGTTGCCTTCTGCTGCGTTGAGTGAGTCGTTGCCACCTTCGCCAAACAAGTTGTCGTCGCCTGCTTTGGCGTATAACGTGTCATCGTCTTGACCACCCCAAAGTTGGTCGTTGCCGATTCCAGCATCGAGAATGTCTTTGCCGTCGCCACCGTAGAGGTTGTCGTTGCCTTCTGCTGCATCGAGGGTGTCGTCGCCCGCTTCGCCAAACAGGTTGTCGTCGCCTTCTTTGCCTAGGAGAATGTCGGCATCGTCGCCGCCGTAAAGTTGGTCGTTGCCGAGGCCGGCATTTAGGGTGTCTTTGCCGGTACCGCCGTAGAGGTAGTCGTTGCCTGTTCCGGCGTCTAGGGTGTCGTCGCCTGCATCGCCTGCGAGAGTGTCGTTGCCGGCTTCGCCGATGAGGGTGTCTTTTTCGTCGCCGCCGGAGAGTTCGTCGTCGCCGATGCCGCCGTAGATTAAGTCGGTGTCTCCTTCTCCGTAGAGTTTGTCGTTTTCGCCTTCGCCGTAGATGATGTCTTTGTCTTCGCCGCCGTACACAAAATCGTCGCCAGCGCCGCCGTAGAGTAAGTCTTTGCCTGTTTCGCCAAAAATGGTGTCGTTGCCGTAGCCAGCGTCTCCGGCAACGGTGTCGTCATCGCTACCGGCGTAGATTAAGTCGTCGGCATCGCCACCTCGGATGTAGTCTTGACCGGCTTCACCGTAAAGAGTGTCTTCGTCTTGGTTGCCGTAGATGCTGTCGCCGCCTTCGCCGCCGTAGATTAGGTCGTTGCCGAATTCGCCGTAGAGTTTGTCGTCGCCACCGAGTCCATCAATGCGATCGTCCCCAGCATCGCCAGTGATAACGTTAACGGTATCGTCGCCGGTAATATCGTCGTTATGAGTAGAACCGGCGACGTTTTCAATGCCGGAAATTTTGTCTTGGTCGCCCCAACCGTCGGTAGCATCGCCTGTTTGTAAATTGACAGTAACGCCGTTGGGGTCGCGGCGGTAGCTGAGAATGTCGATGCCTTCTCCGCCGTAAAATGAGTCATTGCCGGCATTGCCAATTAATAAATCGTTGCCTTCTAATGCCCAAATTCGGTTATCTTTTTCGTTGCCAATTAGGATGTCTTCAAAGCGAGTACCGATGATGTCTTCTAAGTTTCTCAAAGCATCGGTAGTGCCAAAACCGTCTTTACCGGTACCAGCGGCAATTTCAAAATCCCGTTCGAGTTCCGTGTAATATTCGCTGGGATTAACTGCGGTGACGAATTCTTTGAAACGTTGGTTGGTGTTGTTGTCGTAGTCGCTATTTTCGTCAATATTAACGATAACGCCACTGGGAGAATTTATGTAATTAACGAGATCGACTCCTTCTCCCCCATCAATTAAATCATCGCCGATTTCTCCGATTAAGGAGTCATTGCCAGTACCGCCAAATAATTCGTCATTGCCTGCGTTGCCGTTGAGAGTATCATCGCCCGCTTGGCCTAAAAGTACGTCGTCATCGAAGCCGCCAAACAGGGTATCTTTGCCGTCGCCACCATCGATGTAATCTTGGCCTTGACTGCCGAAAAGGTTGTCTTCCCCTGCTTGTCCGTAAATATCATCGTCGTCGGCCCCGCCATCAATGATGTCTTGGCCGTCGCCACCTTCTAGCCAGTCATTATTTTCGTTGCCTTGGATGATGTCGTTGCCAGCTTGTCCGTAAATTCTGTCATCTCCGGTATTGCCGGAAAGCAAGTCTTGGCCGTTGCCACCATCAATGAAGTCATCGTCTGCGTTGCCTTCGATGGTGTCGCTGCCGTCTTGTCCGTAGAGGATGTCGTTGCCTTCGTTGCCTTGGATGAAGTCGCGGCCGCTGCCACCTTCGGCGTAGTCTTCGCCTTCGTTGCCTTGGATGATGTCGTTGCCAGTTTGGCCGTAGAGTTTGTCATCGCCGGTACCTCCAATGAGGATATCGTTGTCGCTACCACCGTCTAGGATGTCGTCGCCTTCTTCACCAAAAAGTTGGTCGTTGCCAGCTTGCCCGTAGAGTAAGTCGGCATTTAATCCACCATAAAGTTGGTCTTTGTCGTCGCCACCATATAAAGTGTCGTTTCCGGCTTCTCCTTTTAGCAAATCATCGCCTTGTTCGCCTCGCAAATCGTCATTTCCTGTGCCACCATTGAGGCTATCTTTGCCAGTTCCGCCGTAAAGAGAATCGTTGTTTTCTTCTCCTTTTAAGTCATCGTCTCCTTCTTCGCCGTAGAGTTTGTCTTCACCATCGCCACCGTACAAGGAATCATTTTCGGTGCCACCGTAGAGGGTGTCGTTGCCATTTTCTCCTCGGAGGTCATCGGCACCTTGTTCGCCGCGAAGTTCGTCTTCGCCATCGCCACCGTAGAGGAAATCATTATCTACACCACCGTAGAGAGTGTCATTGCCGTTTTCTCCTCGGAGGTTATCAGAACCTTGTTCGCCACGCAGTTCGTCTTCACCATCACCGCCGTACAAGGAATCATTTTCGGTGCCTCCGTAGAGAAAGTCGTTGTCATTTTCTCCTCGGAGTTCATCAGAACCTTGTTCGCCACGCAGTTGATCGGAACCATCACCGCCGTAGATGAAGTCATTTTCACTACCACCGTAGATAGTGTCGTTGCCAATTTCTCCGCGAAGTTCATCAGAACCTTGTTCGCCACGCAGTTCGTCTTCGCCTTCACCGCCGTAGATGAAGTCATTTTCACTGCCACCGTAGATAGTGTCGTTGCCAATTTCTCCTCGGAGTTCATCAGAACCTTGTTCGCCACGCAGTTCGTCTTCACCCTCGTCACCGTACAAGGAATCATTTTCCGTACCGCCGTAAAGAAAGTCGTTGCCGTTTTCTCCTCGGATTTCATCGCTACCACCCCAACCACTGAGGCTATCAGGACCAAAACTTCCGTATAAGCTATCTTTACCAGTATGTCCCCAAATAATATCTGCTGCTGGTGTTCCTTGTAGAGATCGGTTAAATTCCAGTAAATTTGTAACAGCAGGAAAATCGCTCTCGCTAGTACCCTCTGGAAAATTATTATCAATGCTAAGACCAACTGCATTTAAAACAGAGACAATCACTGAGTTACTATTTTGCCATGCTTGGTTGCCAGCCAAAAAATTAGAATTGTTGTAATCAAGATTGGCATTGCTAATAGCAAACGCTTGATTTTTCATCACATCCCAAACATCTTTGGCATTTCTCCCACCCAACTCAACTTTCTTGTTTGATACATAATTATTATCCCGTTTATCTTTTGAGGCAATTAGTTCGATATCGGCCTGAATTTCTATCGCTCCAAAAGTGCCTGGACCTTGAGGACCACCACGAATTACATATTCTTTACCATCATCTTTTTTGATAACAAGATAAAGATGTTGTTTACCGATAGGTATACCTAACCCCGGTATTGTTACTTTTTTTGATTCTACATATATAGCGTTTTGGTCATTATTAGGATGGGTATTATAAGTGGGAGTAGGCGATGATATTAGAGTTACATCAGGAATTATAATAATCGAATTCTGTTCCACTATAGCTAAATCATTACCCAAATTCAAAACAAAAGAATCATCCTCTCTTTGCAAGCGCTTGACTTCGCCATCACTCAAGCCTAAATTACGAGCAACGTATGAAAATAACTCCCCTTCATCTCCCGGAGTATCAGAAGTGTTAATACTCCAATCCACAGAATGACCAATTTCTTCCAATAAAACACTGGTAATCCCTTGAAGATTATCAGTATTTTGGGTCAAAAACTCTTCAGAAACATAAATGGTATTATTTGAACCCGCATAAGCAGCATTAGCCCCTTGGAGTTCAGAACCACTGCGAATTTCGATCGCAGGCAAAGATGCAAAATCGCTATTAATCCACTGCTGGCGGATTTCTTCTAACTTACCAGCATCAAAATTTGTGCCGAAAATACTTTGAACTTTGGCAACAAAATCATCACCATTGGCAAAATTATTCAAAATGCTGTAAACATCTTGCAAAGAAGTTTCGATCGCAGAATTGAATGAGTTGTTAGAAGTAGCCATGATTTTTGTCCTCGCGTGGTAGATACAATGTGTTCTGAAAATTGACAAAGCGACTCTATCGACAAGCCCGATCGCACTTCTGTACTTCTGCACTTCTGCACTCTCTAGCTGTCGTATATCCGTCATTTACCCAAACTGAAGTCTCGCGAAGCGCGATCGCACTTCAACTCTGTTGTCGCAATTACCCGTTCAAATGAACTCAATAAATGCAACCGTGGAAATAGACTAAACCAACATCGGAAGAAGCCCTTTCCAATATCCGTTGGGATGTTGGTTCGGATTTCGATCGGGAAGTTACGGGCGATCGCACTTTTGAATAACTCTCAACAAGTGCGATGAACTTCGTAATTTCCCTTACATTTACTTATCAGGGTGAACTCAGTGGTTTTATGCAAAACTCTCAAGTTTTTTTTGTAAAGTTTTGCAAACACTGGTGAAAGTACGGAACAACGAGTGTTTTTGGGATTTCAGGGCGATCGAATCACGCGCTTTCCCACAATCCGGCGGGGAATTCATTCCCCGCCTCATAGCCAAAGTCCTCTCAAAGAGGACTGGTAAATTCTTCAGTCGTCTTCAGACGACTTTCGCTTTGAGGCAGGGGTTTCAACCCTTGCCGGAGTTCGGGATTGCGAGATAGCCGGATTGCGCGATCGATCTGGTTGTTAGCGCCAAAGATCGATCGCCCCTAAAGCCTTTTTGTTGTTCCTATTTACTTATCAGGGTGAGCTCAGTAGTTTTATGCAAAACTCTCAAGTTTTTTTGTCGAGTTTGGCAAACACTGGGTGAAAGTACGGAACGACGGGTGTTTTCGGGACTTAAGGGCGATCGGTCTTTTAAGTCGTTTTTATCTTTAGGGTGCGTCAGCTACGATTATTTTCGCTTTCTATCAAAAATCTTATCCTTGAGACACCTTGCCAACCAACGGTGCGTCAGAACTCGACTTTTTGTGGTGATCGACAATCTCGCAACTGACGCACCCTACCACTTGCTTTACGGAGGAAATGGAGCTGATTTAGGATGAGTCCCAGCGTAGTAAACAAGCACTTTGCGTTGGTCTTCATCCGGTACATAAAATACTCGGTCTGAGCTGGTTACTTCATACTCCCATGCACCTTTGTAGAGTTTACCTTTTAAGGGAAAAACTCTCTTTGGTTTTCTCACCATTGGCGCATTACATAAATCCTGATAGCACCGACGAGTATTCTCCGGAGCGCGTAACATTAAGGCTTCCCAATCCCGGTTAACCCGTCGGTTTTTCGCTACTACTAACCAGGGCGATGCAGGTACTTGCGCGATAAGTTTGATTTCGTTTTCTTTAGCAGATGGCTTTGTTCGCGGTGCTGTCAGCGGTTCTTCAGGAGGCTCTACCAACTCTGAAAGCACAGGCGCTGGTGCGGTAATTTCGGCTTCCGCTTCAAGAGTTGCGGGTGATGGTGTCGGCTGTTCTTCAGGAGACACCGGGCTTGCCGAATCGTCTGGAATTGGTTCAGAGTGCGTCATACCGAAGCCGATTCGGTAGTGTTTTCTGCGGTCGGTTTTGTCAGTAACACTTCTTCAATTTCATCGCTGAAAGCTGCTGCGAGTTCAGGACTAGAAATTGCGATCGCGCTTTTATGCCATTCATAAATCGTTGCCTCAATCCGATCCCAAGCCGCAGGTTCCGACTCCACAACACGGTAATCTTTCTCCATTTCTGCGATCAGTTCACTGAGTTCATCCTTGTCAAATTCTTTTAGCCACCCATAGGGATGTTCTGAACCAATCTGTTCTCCCAGACGCAACCGATAAGCAGCGGCTGTCACCTCAAAGACTTTCAGGGAAAGGGCGGCGGCTTTTACCAACAGCGCCATATCGTCGCGGCGCAGCAAAGCAAAATGCTGGTCGTTACGAGTGATGGTGATAGGATGATCCATCGCCAAATCCAGCACTCTACCTGGTTGCCGGTTCAATTCGGTGGCGGTAATTAATTCATCGCCGTACACCAGGCGCGAAGATTGACTCAGCATAGCTTTTTCACCTCTATCAACATCGGAACGCTTTTCAAGGGGCATACGTATTATTATACGTACTTATCAAGTTTTTTCACTTTTTACAAAGCTTAACATCCTCTTCGTCCGCTCAAATTGACCGCACAGCAAGACTTTCAACCATTTGCTCAAAAAAACTTTCAGAATTTCGCATAAAACTACTGAACTCACCCTGATAAATAAATGTAGGAACAAAGTTGCGGCCGCACTGAACTATGACTGATAAATCCAACCCCTCCGAGGGGGAAGACCACTTATCTGACGAAACCGATGCTGTTGGGTGCTCAGTAAAATCGGAAAAGTTCGATCGAGGTCCGGCACACCCGCAAATCGTCGAACTCGTCACCAAAGCTTGCCAGCAGCCCCCCGGCAGTATGAGGCGAGGTCATTTCTTGAATCAACTAATTCGAGAGATTCTCAAATCCGGCAAACTCTGGAAACCAAAAACACCTTACTATGAAGAGGCATTGCAAGAAACCTGGATCTATCTCAATCGAAATTTATGTGAAGCTACCACAGCAAAACGACCTTACGATCCCGAAGAAAGCCTAATTACGACTTGGTTAAATAGCTATCTCGAAATGCGGCTATTTGATTGTCGTCGGGCCCCCATAAAAGAAACTGACACACCAAACCGCCGTCGAATAGCGTTCTCAGAAGGAAAACAAGACGAAGAAACTATCAATCCCATTGACTATCTCGCCGCCGATCCTGATGTAACTTTCTATTTGGACGAAGTTCTCGCATGGATAGAAACAGATCCAAATAACGAGTTAAAAAGTAAACACGTTAGAGGCAAGCCCCAGATAAATTGCCAAGTTTTATTGCAGCGCAAGTGTTTGTACGGTCAAAGTCTTCAAGAACTCGCCAAAGAGTTTGGCTGCGCGCATTCTACTTTATATCAATTGTTCAACAATGACTGTCGTCATCTGCTGCAAAAATTTTGCGAAGACCAAGGATATCAAACTTTAAATATACCAGGAGTGTACCAGAACAATGAACCATAACAACCTTTGGGAAATCGAATCTTTGCCGATGCCAATTACTCAGAAGGCACTGCAACTTGCTCAGCAGTTTGCCACCCAACAGCGCCACCCGCAAAGGCACGAGCAAGTTTATCTCAATACTTTGGCAGTGCTGGCAGTTCGCGATTATCTAAAAATTATCGATATTGAAACTGATTTGACTCAATGCGATAGCTGGAATCCCGTAATTCGCCTGTTTGCAGATGCAGCAGATTTGTATGTTAAAGGATTGGGAAAAATCGAATGCCGTCCGATTAACAATCGGCCTCAAAATCAAGAAAATGACCATAATTCATCTGCACATCCGCCTGAGATTTGCCCGGTGCCGGTGGAAGCAAGGGCAGAACGCATCGGCTATATTGCAGTAGAAATTGATGAGGAGGAAAAGGAAGCGAGATTGCTTGGTTTTTCTCCAACTGCGGAGGAGGGAGAATTATTATTAAGTAAGTTGCATTCGCTGGATGATTTCTTAGAGCATCTAGAACATTTGTTTGACTCTAAAATTAACCTGCGTCAGTGGTTGGTAAATGTATTTACTTCTGACTGGCAGCCTTTTGAAGCGGTATTTAACCCGCAGCCACAAAGTTCGACCCTGGAGATTAAAAATCCGGTTCCATCAAATTTTAGAAATTGGCTTAAGGATGTTGTTGAAACAGGCTGGCATAAAATTGAACAAGGTAAGGAAAATTTAGAAAATCTGATTTTTCCTGACAAAAACCCCAGTTTTGCGTTGCGAGGAGGTGGTCATTCGAGAGCCGAGTCTCGCTCGCAGAGCCGTCAAAGCAATATCAATAGGTTTCCTGAAGCTGATGTCACGCGGGCAAAGTTGATTGACTTGGGGATGCGTTTGGGAAGGACGAGTGTTGCTTTGTTGGTTGCTATTACCGAAGAGGACGATCGACGAATCAAAGTTCGCATTCAGTTGCATCCCGTCGTTGGTCAAAAGTTTCTGCCGCCAGAACTCAAATTAGCGCTGGTATCGGATACTGGGGAAACTTTACAGCAGGCAGAATCAACCGCCCAAAGTAGTTTGATCCAAATGAAGGATTTTAAAGTTTTACCACAAACTAACTTTAGTGTCAAAGTGGCGATCGACAATTTGAGCATACAGGAAAATTTTGTTGTATAATCTCAATCAACTGTACTCATTGCTAATTTATGCTCAGGGTAGTTAACTTAGATTTTGGATTGGGAAACTTAATCGAAGGATTTCCCTATGTCACAGCCAGGTTAGATATTCAAAAATCAAACAGGAAATTTCAAAGTAGCTTAGGGCCGGCTCCTAGAGTTAAAGAGCTTTATGAAAAACGGAAATTTCTTTATGAGACGCTTTACTCTGGTAGAGCAGAACCTCGCATCGAAATTCTTGAATCCGGCGTCAACAATTTCTCAGATGCCACTCTAGCCGATATCGATCGAGGTTTAAAAGAAAATATTAATCAGTGGCTCAGGAGTAGCGAATTTTTTAATAAAATAGAGAAAGCGCTCCGAACAGAATTACATCCCTCCGATCAGATTCAGATATTTATTGAAAGCGATAATCTTGATATATTGCTGCTGCCTTGGGAGTCGTGGCACTTCTACGAAGATTTCCCTTACTGTGAAATAATTGGGAGTACATTAGAATATCCAAATGCAGCTCCTAAAGCGGTCACAGGAGGATTACTCAGAATATCTCAACTCAGAATTTTAGGTGTTTTGGGAAATAGTAGGGGTATCAATGTTAAAAAAGATGAAAAACAACTTAGACGGCAACTGGGCGATCGCTGCTATATCAAATTTCTTGACGAGCCGGAACCAGAAGAATTAAATAACAAGCTTGTAGATGAAAAAGGCTGGCAAATTTTATTTTTTGCAGGACACAGTGACAGCGATGATAATGCGAAAAATGGGTTTCTGCATATCAATCAAAAACCTTACAATAATACTATCACAATAGCAGACTTAAAAGAAGGTTTGAAAAAAGCTATTGACCGAGGATTGCAGTTGTTAATTTTTAATTCTTGTAAGAGTTTAGCATTAGTACGGGATTTAGCGGCTGAAGGTATTTCTTTGCCGCCAATGATTGTGATGCGAGAGCCAGTACCAGACAAAGTAGCTCATGAGTTTTTAAAGTTTTTTTTGAAATATTTGATTGAGGGAGAGATATTGTTTGTCGCAGTGCGTAAAGCTAAGGATGAACTGAAAAGGTTTGAGAAATCTTCGGGATTCCCGGCTGGTGCGAGTGGGATTCCGATGCTTTGTCAGCATCCAAATTTTGAAGCATTTACTGTGCTGGAATTAGAGCGCGATCGCCCTGTGGTTCCTGCAGGAGATGTTTTGGGTGATACTGCGATCGCGCGCCTAAATAGCGATATCTCTATTATGAGATCTAATTTGATGCGACGCCTGGGAATCGGTTTAGCTACTACCGCTAGCAGTTATATGTTAATCGGTCCAATTCTTGCCCCAGTTGCCAATCAACTTGGTATAAGAAACCACCGTTTGAATAAACCTTTAATAGCTAAATCATACTACAGTTTAGCAACTTTAATAAACCTCAATTATGCACAGCCTTACTATAATTTATCTATATTGTGCGACCAATTGAATGAGGATGAATGTGCGTCTAACGCAATGCAAAACGCAGTATGGCGGGGGCTTCCTGATGCTTATGCTCAAAGATCGCGATCGCTACTGCTCGATAATAAACACGAAGAAGCTTTAAAAGCGATCGCCCTTTGTTTGGCAAACACTCAACACGACGGAGTAAAAGCCGCTTGTTTAAAAAATCGGGGTTGGGCGCGGTTTAAACAAAAGCAATATGACGCTGCTGAAGCAGATTTAAGAATAGCAATAGGATTCAGAGGCGATAGCCCTGAAGCTCAATGCCTTTTAGCACAGGTTCTCGAAATCAAAGGTAAGCCGCAAGCAGCCTTAGAAGCCTGGAATCAGGCGCTTAAATATTCAGATTACCGCGTGCCGAAACAAGATGAATGTATCCAGATTGCCCAGCAACGTTTACAAGCAAAAGGAAATATCAAGTGAAAATCAGGATTGCAGTTTTTATAGCTTTAAGCTCGATCGCAACTACCGCACTAGCAGCCAGTAACAGAATCTCCAACGGACTGATTATCCATACTAGCGGAGAAGTTGCGATCGAGCGCCAAAACGGTCGAATTGTCCGCCCTACCAGCGGTACGCCGATTTATCCGGGAGACAAATTGCGAACAGCACAAAATGCACAACTGACGATCCAATGTGCAGATTTGGGAATTAAGTCGATCGCACCGGGTGAAAACCAATTGAATAGCTGTTTGTTAGCCAAACAAGAGTCGAAATCTGATTGCAGCCGCGACTTGATTAAATGTCCCGATCGCGGCGATGATAAAATTGCTTGGAATAGCGCGCCAATTCCTTATATTATCAGTCCGCAGCGGACACAATTGCTCGACAGCAAGCCTATTTTGCGGTGGAATCCGGTTGCTGGTGCTACTAGCTATAAGTTGAGTCTCCGCGAAAATGGAGCGAAATTAAACTGGGAAATGACTGTTAGCGGTACTGAGGCTGTGTATCCGGGGGAACCGGCGCTGAAACCGGGTGTTAGGTACCGATTGATTGTCGAGGCGAATACAGGTGCTTCTTCAGAAAGTGCCGTGGGAGAAGGAGATACAGAGTTTGGGTTGCTGGATGAGAAGCAAGTTGAGGCCGTTAAGGATGCAGTTGGGGCGATCGACAAACAAGTACCTAACGAAAACGCCAAAAAATTAGCAATTTCCAGCGTTTATCTTAACACAAACTTGATTGCCGAAGCAAGAGAAATTTTAGAAAATTTACAAGAAACAGGCGTGGAAACACCGCCCATTTATCGCACGTTGGGCGATCTATATCTGGAAAAGCTACAACTGGTTCCCCAGGCTAAAGTCTACTATTCCAAGGTGATTAATACGGCGAACCCTGACGATATTGAGGAGTTGACAGCCGCTCGATACGGATTGGGGCAAGTTCATTCAGCGATGAGAAATAATCTGGAAGCTATGAAATATTTGCGAATGGCAAAAGATGGATATACAACTTTGGGAGATTTGCCCATGGTGGAAAAGATTGATAAACAATTGCGAGATTTGCAAAGGAGGGAAGACAGGAAATAGTAACGGGCTGTGACGTTAATTCCGGCAGGAATTGTGACGTTAATTCCGGCAGGGAATGAATTCCCTGCCTCAAAGCAAAAGTCCACTAAAGTGGACTGATATCAAACTTTTTTCTACAGTCCTCTTCAAAGGACTTTCGCTATTAGCCAGGGGTTGAAACCCCTGGCGGAATCGCGGGATGTGACGTTAATTCCGGCAGGGAATTCATTCCCTGCCTCAAAGCAAAAGTCCACTGAAGTGGACTGACATTAAACTTTTTCTACAGTCCTCTTCAGAGGACTTTCGCTATTAGCCAGGGAATGAATTCCCTGGCGGATTGACGGACTTTGGGACTGTCAGAGGGCGCTGGCGGACTTTCGCAATTATCAGAGTGTACGAGATATCATCTACTAACAAAACCATGAAATCAACACACAAAAAACCCCGCTTTTTCCTAACATTCCTCTCCTTCACCACCTTAGCAATGTGGGAAATAGGACTTTTCGCCCCATCCCAAACAGCCATAGCCCAAATTACCCCCGCAACCGACGGCACGAATACTCAAATTACTCCCAGCGGCAACCAATTTAACATCAACGGCGGTCAACAATCTGGCGACGGTGCAAATCTCTTTCACAGTTTCCAAGAATTTGGTTTAACTCAAGGACAAACTGCCAATTTTATATCAAATCCCAATATTCGCAATATTTTAGGGCGAGTTGTCGGCGGCGATGCTTCGCTGATTAACGGATTAATTCAAATAACGGGCGGCAATTCCAATTTATTTTTAATGAATCCGGCGGGGATTGTTTTCGGCACAAATGCCAGTTTGAATGTGCCTGCTGCTTTCACCTCGACTACTGCGACGGGCATCGGTTTTAGCAATAACTGGTTTAGTGCGAATGGTACAAACAATTATACTCAATTAGTCGGAAATCCTAATAGTTTTGCTTTTACAAATACACAGCCGGGGGGAATTATCAATTTAGGCAATTTGGCAGTGGGACAAGGGCAAAATTTAACTTTATTGGGCGGCACGGTTTTGAGTACGGGACAACTTTCTGCACCGGGAGGAAATATTACTGTTGCGGCTGTACCGGGCGAGAGTTTAGTCAGAATTAGTCAACCGGGAAATCTGTTGAGTTTGGAGATTCAGCCGCAATCTGTAGCCGGGAGTTTGCCTCAAAATTGGGTGTTGCCAGTTGCATCTTTGCCGCAGTTGTTGACTGGTGGCGGGGGAAGTGCCACGGGGGTGACAGTCAACGCTGGAGGGCAAATAGAATTAACGGGTGGTTTGCAGGTAGAGAATGGAGATGTCGCTGCTAAAGAAGTAAGTGCGGAGACTGCAACGCTGTCAGCTAATCGCAATTTGACATTAGTTGAAAGTCAGTTGCGTACAACTGGCGATTTAAATTTGTTGGCTGACGATACAGTGCGGGTGCGCGATAGTGTGGCAAATCCGTTTGTGGCTAATGCTGGCGGAAATCTCTACATTCAGGGAAATCAAAGTATCGATATTTTGGCGCTGAATCATCTTTCGCAAACGCCGTTTGTCAGCGGCGGAAATTTGACTTTAGTGAGTGATGGCATTATATCTACAGATTCTCACTTTAGGAGCGGAAATAACACATCGATTGTTGATTTATCCGGGAAACCTGCGAATTTTATTAGTCTGTACGATCCTCCATTTATACAAGATGGTGATTATATTTCTGGGGGTTACACGGGTGCATCTATCAAGGTAGATACGACTTCTGGTACAGGAAATATTACTTTTAATGGAGATATCGTAATTACGAGTCCAGATGCAACTTATGCTGGTGCTACTACGGGTGATGAATTTATCTTGGGAAGTTCGCGATCGGTAATTTTGCGATCGGGCGGTGACATTCAAGTAGTAGGAAAAATTGATACGTTTCCCGATCCTAATTTGTTCCCAAGAACTGGTCAAACTGGCCCTATAACTTTGCAAGCGGCAGGCAGCATTCAAACAGGAAACATTAACGCAGATAATTTTGGAGGCGATGCTGGTTCTATATCTTTGACTGCAGGAGGAAATATTTCAACAGGAGCACTTCGGGCTATAGCCACCGCTGTGAATGGCAAGGGCGGTGATATTACTGTTAATGCTGGTGGTAGCTTTACTATTAGAGAAAGTATAGCTTCTTTCGCGTCAAGTGGAGCGGGTGATATTACTCTCAAAGCAAAAAACGATATCACTTTAGACTGTACCTCCCCTAGTTTTTGCATAGAGAGTTTTGCAGGAGGAGTTCCTAATACAGTACCTACTGGCAGTAGTGGTAATGTTACAATCATCAGCGAACAGGGATCTATTATTTTTCCTCCAAGCGGAGTACATATAACCACTGGAAATAGCGGTTTATCCAGCTTTCCTGGTTCTGTAACTTTACAGGCAAATGGTAACGTTAACGTAAGTTATATAGGTGCAGAGAGTATAGGTGAATCTACAGCAGATGGTGCAGATATTAATATTACAAGCGTAAATGGCAATATCCAGCTTGGCGATCTCAATAATTCTTCAGACAGCGGTAAAAAGGGCGGCAATATTACTATCTCTACCAGTGGAAATATTATAACAGGTAACGTATTAAACTATGGTAAATTGCAAGGCGGGATTGTTAATTTTACTAGCACAAATGGCAGCATCACTACAGGGAAAGTAAATGCAACCAGCTCTCAGGATTCAGGAAATGCTACGATTTTTCTACCGGAAAATGGTGGGTCAATTACTTTGAGTGCCGATCGCAATATTACGACTGGCAATCTCAATGTAACGGCGAATCAAAACGGCGGCCCGATCGCACTTACGAGCACTGCCGGTTCCATAAATACCGGAACGATGGATGTCACGGGCGATCGCGCTGCTGGAAATATCACTCTTCAAGCCAGCACCGGCATCACAACACCGACAACAGGAACCGCGATCGCAGGTGATTCTGCTAAGGGCAATGGCAGCAATGTTACTTTATCTACTGCCAGCGGTGACATTAATATAGGCGATGTATTAGTATCGGGAATCCAGGGCGGAAATCTAAAGTTTACTAACAGCAACGGCAATATTACTACAGGTCAGCTATTGACAAGTTATGACGGTTCATCTCCCGATCTTAAAACTAACACAGGCGGCAATGTTAATCTAAATGCTGGGGGAAATATTACTACCAGCGACATCCGGGCGATCGGCAATCAAGACGGCGGCTCAATCACGTTTAAAAGCGGCGGGGCGATCGACACTACCGCCGGAATCATCAATGCGATCGGGGGCAACAACGGCGGCAATATTTCCCTCGAAGCTGGAACCAACATCAGTACGGCAGGAATTGGTAGCGCTTTATTATTAAGTGGGTTCAACGCCAATAGCGGCAATCTTCGCATTCAAAGCGGCGGTAATATCGACACAACAGCAGGCCCAATTATTACCGCTGCGGCAAATGGCAAGGGCGGAGATATCACCATAATTGCTGGCGGAACAGTTTCGACATCTGATATTAATTCCCGCACTTTCGCTCCTAGTATTACTGTGACTGGTGGCAATATTGATGTTAAGGCAAATGACTCTATTACTGCCAGTGGCCAGATCGAAACCAACCGCAATAACATTACTTTTAACGCTCCGGTAACATTAGGTGACAACCTGTCGGTCAAAATCTTAGATACTGGCGATATTACTTTTAAGTCTACTGTTGACGGGCCTTACAGTCTGACTGTTCAACCCCAGGCGGGAAGTGTGGATTTTGGTAAAGATGTTGGCAAAGCGACTGCCCTCAACAGCATCAATATTGAAGATGATATCACCAAAAATTCCGGTGCAATTAACATTATTACTACGAATAATATTACCGCCCAAAATATTAAGTCACCCGCCGGAATTTCTTTGTTTAGTGAGAACGGAGAAATCACCACAGGTAATCTCGATGCGACTTCCCCTAACACTGGCGGTAATATTGCTTTGAGCGCTGGAACTAATATTGCTGCGGGCGATATCAATACCTCGTCTGCTGGTAATGGTGGCAGTATCTTGCTCGACGCTACCGGAAGTATTACTGTTGGTGAAATTGACTCTTCGGCGCAGGGGAATGCAGGGAATGTCACGGCTTATAACCGCAGTGCTGCGGGCAATATTACGGTGAGTCAAATTAACGCTCAAAGTAGTCTCGGCAAGGGTACGGGAGGCAATGTCGAGATTCGGATGGGAAGGTTTTTTCGATCGCTCAATTCCTTCACAGACAGCAACGGCATCAATGCTAGCATTTCTACCGCTGGAAGTCCTGGAGATAGCAGCGGCGGTACTATAATTATCCGCCACGGAGGCGCAGGATTAACGCCGTTTATTGTCGGTGATTCTGCCACCAATGGAACGGCGGGTGCAATTACTAGGGGAAATTCTGATCCTATTCAAACAATTTTGCCGTATATTGCCTATCCTTATACTCACAAACAGGATGGCGATCGCATTCAAATTATTTCCGTACCGCCGCCAATAGTTGCACCGACACCCGCAGCTACTCCAACACCGGCACCCACACCAGCAGCTACTCCCACGCCTGCACCGACACTCGCAGCTACTCCCACGCCTGCACCGACACTCGCAGCTACTCCCACGCCCGCACCGACACTCGCAGCTACTCCAGCGCCCGCACCCACAGCCGCAGCTACTCCAGCGCCTGCACCCACAGCCGCAGCTACTCCAGCGCCCGCAGGCACGCCCTCCCCGCAAATCCAACCGCGTTTACCCCTCGCACCTTCGGCAACACCGGAAAGCTCGATCGCACCATCCCCAACACCCGAAAGCTCGATCGCACTTTTCCCAATTCCCCAAATATTTATCCCACCTTCGGCAACACCCCAAACTTCGATCGCACCTTCGGCAACACCCGATCCGATACCTGGTTTTCCCCTCAACATCCAACTACCTGAATTGCCCGATTCATTCGTACTGCCACCCCGCGCGCGCCCCACACAGCCCTCAACACCCACAACCCCAAACGCTGCTGCCCGCATAGCTTCGAGGCCTACCCTTCCCTCTGTTTCCCAAATCAACTCCTCCCTCGGCACTCAACCTGCGATCGCCCCCCAACCTTCAAACGCACCAAATCCCGCGCCCGCAGCCCCTATTGCCTCTGTAACCCAGCCTGTAACTCAGATTCAGCTAGCACCTGCAAGCTCGATCGTACCCGCGCCTGCAAGTGCGATCGTACCTGTGCCTGCAAGTGCGATCGTACCCGCGCCCGCTGTCAGCCAAAGCCAAACTCCCCAACAGGATTTAGCTTTTTTAATTGGCGATTTATTGGGTGCTGAAACTTCTATTAGCCAAAATGCTGAAACGGGAAATACCGAATTAGATTGGCAGCGTAACAATGAAACAATTATCTCCCTAGAACTTCCTTACACCCCGTCAGTTAACACCATTGCCGGAGCCGAAGCTAATAACCCGATTTCCACACAGACATCTACTGACAATTTAACTGTTTCAGTCGCAGAAACTCCGCCGGAAATAATCGAGCAAACTCCTAGTTTACCGATTGCTAATTCTGAACCATTTGATTTCAATATTTCTGATGTTTGGGAGAGAATAGCTGCAATAAATACAGCGCCAGTTCAAGATTCACCGACTATTACTCCAGCGCCCGCACCAATTCCCGCACCAACTCCAATTCCCGCACCAACTCCAGCCCCCGCAACAATTCCCGCACCCGCACCAACTCCAACACCCGCACCAACTCCAGCGCCCGTAACAACTCCGATCGCAGAAAATCCCTTACCTGCAGATATCCCAAATCTCTTTCCCTCACAAATTAGCAGGTCGCTCGTCGAACAAACTTTAGAACAAGGCAATGCTAATGATGCTATTGCTCTAATTGACCAACTCTTTGAGCAAGACTACGAAAATTATTATGGGGAAAACTTTACAGATAAAAAAATTAACGTTCAATATCTGAGAGAAACTCTGAAAACAATTAAGGAAGAAACCGGGAAGCAAGCTGTAATTGTTTACGCTGTGGCAGGAATCAGAGACTTGTGGCTAATTTTAGTAGTTCCAGATGGCCCTCCAATTATCAAAAAAGTCGCGATCACCACAATAATAGAATTAAAGAAAACTGTGAAATATTTGCAGGAATATTTAGGGAATCCTTTGGATTCGCAAGATACAAGATATTTGCCAAGCGCCCAGGAACTTTACAAATGGTTAGTTGCACCGATTTCTCAAAATTTAGAATCATTAAATATCGACACGCTCATTTTTGCATTTGATGCCGGTTTGCGCCAATTGCCCATAGCAGCTTTGCACGATGGCAACCAATTTTTAATAGAAAAATACAGTCTAGGTTCAATTCCCAGCATCAGCTTGACTAACACCAATTATCAAAGTTTGCTGAATGCCGAAGTTTTAGCAATGGGTGCTTCAGAGTTTCCACACACCAAGAAAGAACGTTTGGCTGCGGTGCCGATCGAATTATCTGCGATCGCCGGGAGGAGAACAGAAACGCAAAATCCAGCAGCATTTCCCTTGTGGCAAGGCCGCTCTTTTCTCAATCAAGAATTTACCCTGCAAAACCTGAGAAAACAGCGAGAACAACAGGCATTTGAAATCGTTCACTTAGCTACTCACGCCAGTTTTCCTCAAGGCGAAAACGGACGCAAGGAAGCTGAGATTCATTTGTGGGATCGCTCTTTGGCGCTGGATGAATTTAGATCGGCGAAGTGGTACCATCGCCAACAAGTCGAGTTATTAGTGCTGAGTGGGTGCGAAACTGCGATCGGGGACAATACAGCAGAAATGGGATTTGCTGGACTGGCTGTCCGCAGCGGTGTAAAATCAGCTTTGGCGAGTTTGTGGAAAGTTAATGATATCGGCACTTTGGCGTTGATGACCGAGTTTTATGGCAATTTGCGAGCGGAAAACATTAAAGCTGAAGCCCTCAGAAAAGCTCAACTGGCAATGATCCACAAACAAATTGTAGTAAAAGACGGTCAATTGCGGGGAACTCAAGGCGCGATCGACATTAATCAAGCCACACAAGTAGCAAATGCAGATTTCTCTCACCCGACGTTTTGGGCCGGATTCACAATAATTGGCAGTCCTTGGTAAATTAATTGGAGATTTGATATTCACCAGTGGTAAGGTGTAAGGCTAGACGCACCCCACATTGACTGGCGGGATTTTCCAAAAAGTAAATGTATCCCTGACGACTATCTTTTTATGTCATAAATTTGCTATGAATAGCAAAACTAAACACTAGCGGGGCAAAACCTGTGAGCAAGTTTGATAAAATATTCAATTCAGAAGACCAATCCGAAGCAAGCTTGACTTTAGAAGAATCCGTAGCAGCGGTAGCATTTGTGGCAGCAGAGGCAAATTCCCCTGATACGGATGCTGATATCTTAGAAAGCATACTTTGGGAATCAGAAATATTTGCTGAATACTCGGAAGATGATATGTCAGCAATGTTTCAAAGACTCGCCGGTATTGTCGCCCAAGACGGTTTAGGAGCATTATTTAATACTGCTGGGGAATCCATGCCCGATGAGTTAGTTTTGGATACTTTTGCAATAACCGCAGCAATGTTTGTCGCAGATGGCGAAATCTCTCAGAAGCACCAGGCTTTTCTTCAGGAATTCCAACAAGCATTAGGTGTGGAAGACGAGGAAGCAGCAGAAATTATTGAGGATGTAATTGCTGCTTACTCGGAAGTAGAGGGCGAAGAGTCTGATTTCGATGCGGCATGGTACGTATCTCCTGAAGGCAATTTTAGCGTTCCCATTCCAGTGGACGATCAACGAGGCGGTAAAATTGATGAGCAAGAAGGCTGTGTCGCATTTTCTGACGACTTTGGCGTTTTGCTGAAAATTGATTATTTCCCTGTTGCTGGTGAAGTTGAAGAAACAATCGAGTCGGTTGGCGAGGAAGGTTATCTCAAGTCTTTTCTCGACAATTTTGTTTCTCAGGCAATTCTTGCTAATGTTCCCAATTCTAAGTTACTCCACGCGGAATATTTAGAAGATGAAGAAGCTTATTTCGTGGTTTTAGATTTGCCTGCGGGTGCAACTATCAGCGTGCAAGAAAACGATCGCCCTCTGACTCGGTTGGATGCTTACCGGGGACTTATGGCTTTTATTGCTGATGATTTTTGCTACACGGTAAGCTGTCAGCGCATTTATCAGGAGGGGGATGAATTGGGTTCCCTGGAGTCTGAAGTTGAGGGAATTATGAACAAGATTTTTGAGTTTATTGAGACAATCGAATTCGGGCCGATCGAATAAAAAGGACTTGTTTAGACAGGCTAAAAACCTGGTTTCTTTCTAGATGTCTCGCTGCTCAACCCTCTATTTTCAGAGAAACCGGGTTTTTTTGCCAACCATTCTCAGAATATGGCATCGTGTCCGCTCGATCGACCAAAATCCAACTCTTTGGTAGTTAGGACTTGAGTTTTCATTACTTGCCCGATCGCACTTATTTTACCGCACTGCTAGATATTAGAGGTTTTTTACCAGAAAAGAGTGCGATCGAGAACAGGGTTTTTTGATCCATTCTCGATCGCACTTCCAGATACATTCAGTCAACCACAGTCGAGAGGCAGCAGCAATTAGCCGCCATTTTCGACTAATTAGTAGTCTGAGCTTCCACCAATCTTTGCTTGAGTTCTTCCAGAGCACTCGCCCAGCGCGGATCTGGCTGCACCGAGCCCGAATCAGCGCTCGACACCGTTGTTGCTGACTGATTGCGGCGAGACTTGTTGTTGTCACCCCGACGGCGATTGCTTTTGCTGGAACCGCCTCCACCTTGGGTAGGAGGAGCTGACGAGCGCTGCTGTTGCTGCGGCGCAGGTACAGGCATAGGCACAGACGCCGACGCCGACGCCAACTGTGGTGACTGCGGCGACTGCTGCTGATCGTCTTCGCCCTTCTCAGATTTACCCTTAGAGCGGGGCAATGCCTTCTCTATTTTCAGCGGGTTTTCTTTGAACATCAAGCCATTGTATTTCTCAATAACTTGGTCGGCTTGTTCGTCGGTTAGCACCGTCACAAAACCAAATCCTCTGCATTTTCCAGTTTTGCGGTCTGTAATTACCTTTGTGGTAACAGATTCGCCCTCCGGTGCAAAAACTTCTTGCAATTCTTGGCGATCGAGTTCCTTCGGTAGATTGCCAACATAAAGACGAATAGACATGAAAAATTCCTCCAGACTTGGATTTTAATTAATTTGCTCGAACAGAATTACCTAAAGTCAACTGCATATTGACTGCAGGCAAACACCACATAACCCGAGAATTGGCGCATTCCTCCCACCAACCTTGACAGATCCCCCCACCTTTTAGAACAAAAAGATGATTTACTCTGATAAGGCAGGAACTTAACCGCCGATGCAGAGAGCTTTTAAATCTCAGGTTGTTGTGTAAACTTTTAGTCATCACTCAAATGTTTAGGCTATTGGCTATTCTGTATTACTTGCTTCCGGTTTTGATTCAGAATGTTTATAGCCAGCGCCGTGTAGAAATTTATGTCCAAGGATGTCAATTGCAAGCGATCGGAATGCCAGTATTCAGTTTAATACAGTGATGGATAAAATGGCTAACATTTTTTCAGCCAGTAATCTTACCTCGTTCCTAATCTCGCTCCTAATGCTGAGAACTACTAACTTACCCGGTATCCCTTAAATCTGGCCCGGCAGAGTCCGAGCATTCTTTAAAGGTATCACAGCCTTGGTAACAGAGCTAGTTATTTAGGAAGATTTCAGTCTGAATTTAACGGAAACCACATCTGAATCACTTTTGAGAATTCATCCGGCACAGCAAAAATAGCGATCGAAAAAAAACAGCCGACAAGCGGCTGGCTGTACTTGCTGTGTTGGGATGTTGACAATTTTTACGCAATGCCTTAAGGGATTTTAGCCAACTGAAGTTATCGCGCTATTTGGTTCAATCCAATTCCTGTAAACTAATGTAACAGACTGCGGGCAAAAAAGCAACTTTTCTTTACGAATGAAGAGGCAAGTTCGGCAACGGATTTTGTAACGGATGTAACGGATGTAACGGATGTAACGGATGTAACGGATGTAACGGATAGACTGTAGGGTGCGTAGGGAGCAACTCCAGAATCCGATCGCCAATCCCCTGTTTAACTCAACACCGATCGAGGATGCGCGTTGTTGGCGACTCAGGCCACAATCGGACAACTATTCCTCACCTTGGGCCCTGGATAATGATGTATGCGCCCCAAATAGCAGCAGCAAAAGCCAAAATCGCAGACCAAATCGGATGTCCGCTGTCACTGACTCTCCCTCCTTGACTGCGGAGACTTTCAAGGTCGATCGCCACAGTAGCACCCCGGCGCAGCCAACCAGTCGCCACAACAGATGTTCCGATCAAATCGCTAGGGCGAGTAGTCTCTTTGAACAAAAATGGCCACAAAGAGCCAATGTAGCCAAACCTCGAAACATAGTGCAACCTCACCAACCCTGTCGCCGTCTGCAAAATCAAATCTTGTCCCAGCCAATTACTCATACCCGATCGACCCAAAAGTTGCCCTTCCAGTCGCACCGGTTCAGCATCCAGCGGTAAAGTATCGGGATTTGACAAAATTTCCGGCAAACTCGGCGAAGCGGTTTCTCGCGGTATAATATCCGGGAAGAAATAATTGATCCGCATCAAAGTACCGATAGAAAATCCGATCGGCAAACAGCCCCAAATAATCGATCGATCGCCCCAAAGCCAATCCAACTGCCAGATACTCGTCCTCGAAAAAATCCCCCCAATCAGCCAAAGCACTCCCACTATCGCCAAACTCATCGGAATTCCAAAAAACGGCGCACCCTGTAAAAATAGTTTTGAATCTTTAAATTCGAGTATTGACTTAAACAGAGATAATTTTCCTTTCCTGGGTTGTTCTTGCACTCCCGCGTTTGCCAAATCTAACTCTGTCTCTAGCTTCCAGAATTGAGCATACAGAGCCAACAGCTTCAAACGCTCTCCCAGCAAAGGATGCGCGCGGTTAACCGTCAACCAATTGCGCTCGCGATTGCTGACATCCCACAGCAAAATCTGTTCCAGCGGCGCGTGTAATGCAGCAGAACCAAGGCTTACAGCTTGTCCAACGCCTACAGGTAACAATAGATCGAAACTTTCGAGGAAAAAGCTAGTTTGTTTTTGCTGCTCGATATTATCAGCAATGCCGATCGCAATTTTACCGAGTGCCCGCGTCAAACCGTTAGGATTACCCGTAATTTCTGCAGCAGTGCGATCGCTAAAATACACTCTGCGGCGCGACAGCCACAACATCGGCCAGCGCAACAACTTATAAATCCCATAACTCGTAGCAGAAATTGCAGCGGCCACAAATTTGACAGCAGAACGCAAAAACTCGATCGTCATTAAATCGCACAACCGCTCTTGCCAGTGCGCCACCTGCCAATAAATCAGGTAAGGAATCTGAATCACCAGCAGCGCCAGGGACATCGGCGCAAAATCCCAGTGAGAGATATGGCCCAACTCCCGCGCGAAAATAGTAGCAATTTCATCATCCGTCAACTGTTCCAACAGCCCGCGACTCACAGCAATCCGAGCAAAACGGGGCAAACAGCCGTAACTGAAAGCTACAGGAACATTCAGCGGCAAGAGTTTCAACACCGGCACCGGCATATTTTGCTTCGTACAATAACTTCGCATTACCCGACTAGCTTCCTTGCTGTGCTTGGATAAAACTGACCCGCGCAGAGTTTCGATGCCACAAAACAGTTTCAGCAGCGCGTCTATCAGCCAGGGAGACGAGGCCAAAAGCAATCCAAAAACCATCTGAACAAACGGAGTTGGATCGCGGTAAAAAAGCTGAATCGGCGCGAAAATAGGCAGTCTAGTGAATATGTAAAGCTGAACCAACAGAGAATTAGTGTTTGTCAGCAAGAATTGCAGGACAAACCGGGCTAGGAAAAATAGGGCGATCGCACTTGCAACGGCTTGCAGCCGAAACTCCAGCAACTTCAGCGGTTTGAGCGCGCGCGGGCTTTTCGCGCGCCCTGCTTCGCGCCAAGTGAGTTGGTAAGTATCTGGGCTGGCGACTCCGGGGATATCTGTTGGGGAACCGGAACTATTTTCGCCGCTAATTTCTGTATCGGGTGCGGTTTCGGTCGAGTTTTCCGGTTCAGAAGTCTGGCTTGTGGGGGGTGGAGGTAGCGGGGAAATATGTTGTGATTTGGCGTTTCCAGGCTCTACAGCAGGCTCTAAAGGTAAAAATCCTGTTTTTTTATCTGCGGTCGGTCGTAGCGAAGCGGGGCGTAAGCCATCGCCCCCAATCGTTTTTTTCGGCGATTTTGTTCCGGCATCAAAGGCGACAAAGCCTGTTTCGGGGGGAGTTTCTGCGGATTTAGGTTTATTTTCCGGTGGTTTTGGGGGGCGAGGAGGGGTTAATTCTGTTAAAGCGCGATCGGCCCAAGTTTTGACTTGAGGGTTGGGACTTTTGGCGAGGGAAGAGCACAGGGCGATCGCCTTTTTGACATTACCGGTTGCTTTGTACGCAGCCACCAACCCCATCTGCGCGCGGATTCCCGACGGCTGATTAGCTGCGGTTTGGGTAACGGATTCTAAAAGGGCGATCGCCCGATCGTAATCCCGCGCTTTCAAAGCAGCTAACCCAGCCTCTAGAGCTTGTTTTGCAGATAAATCCGCCGAATTTTGATGGTTTGGAGATGCCATAACAGTGATTGCACTAGCGCCTTGTCTAAGATAGCTTGGGCGATCGATAGATTACGGTTTTAACACAGAAATTAGGACACGGCAGTGCCGTGTCCCTACAATATTATTTTGGGGTAGGGACACGGCATTGCCGTCTCCTCTTAGTCCCTACAATATTATTTTGGGGGTAGGGACACGGCATTGCCGTCTCCTCTATTATTCCGGTGCTCTTTCAATCACCGGGTTTTAATCTACAATTGAATTAAGTCCTCACCAATACATTTATGCCGATCGAAGACGACGATTTTGAAAGCGAATATATTGCGGACGATCGCCAACTCCAACTCTTCACAGACAGACACGAATTTACCCGCCGATTTGCCTTTTATTTAAACGAAGACCCGCCCCGCGAACAAATTTTGTATTTTTACGGCGATGGAGGCAACGGCAAGTCATTGCTGCTAAAACACTTACAGGTTAACTGCTGCAAAAGATTTTCGCCGCAGGTTTGGCAACAATTGCGCGCACTCCCAGAATCACAAGTCGCCGAAGTTGCTAATTTTGTGCGTGAAGCCAAAACTTATACTCCCATACCCGTAGTCAGGCACGATTTCGGATTGATACCGATTAAAGAAGATAAACCGCAAGATAGATTTTACGGCTTGCTGATGTTGCGGCGCAATCTGGCAGAAGCAGCAAAGAGATATAAATTTAAGTTTCCCAATTATGATTTTGCTTGCTTTTGGTATTTGCTGAACAAAGGCGAGTCAAACGCAACTCTAGAACAACTTTTCCCCAATGATGTCATGGAATTGTTGACACCTGTAATTGAAACTTTTGCAGAATTTCCCGTGGTGGCGCAAGCTGTAGCGGTGCTTAAAGGCATAGATAAATTGGGCGGGATTAAGCGAGCGATGAAATTAATTCAAAATCGCTTGGGGGTCAGCGACGACAAGGCCGAGGAAATTCGCCGCAAAGATATTGATACTGAGTTAATCGACTGTTTGCCGAAATTGTTTGCAGATGATTTGAATGCGGCAATGGCTGGCCAACACAAACCAGAACGCCTCGTCATGCTGTTCGATACTCACGAGAAATTGTGGGATGAAAAACGCAGTTTTCAGGGAATAAAATTTTGGTATCAAGATGAGTGGTTTCGGCGGTTGCTGAGGGCGCTGGATTTCAAAGCGGGGATTGTGGTTGCGGTTGCGGGGCGAGATTGTCCTGTCACACAACTGCGGTGGCCGAATGCGTCGAAGTTTCCAATTCCCAAAGATTATATAGAGAAACAATTAGTTTGGCATTTGTCTCCCGCCGATGCTAGGGATTACCTGCACAAAGTCGAGATTGACAAGGCAGATTTGGCTGAGGCGGTGATTAGATATGCCAGCGTCAATCCTGATGAGAGTTGGGATAATTTGCAAATACATCCGTTTTATTTGGGTTTGTGCGCGGATGTGGTGCTGGCAGAAAGAAAGCGGGGAATTGAGTTGCTGTCGTCGGATTTTGCGCGGATTCCGAAGTTTGAAAATAAGACTGCGGAGTTAACGGATCGGTTGCTGAGTTATGTAGATCGCGAAGTGCGATCGGCTGACGCACTCCAACATTGATTGATGTTGTTGGCGGCAATTTTTATTTCCACACCTGACAAGCTTTGTATCATTGTGAATTAACATGATATGGATAACTGCTGAATATAGTTGATAACTTCATCTTTACTAATTATTTCAGAAGTTGGCACACAATAAGAAGGGTAAATATAATGAGTTTCACCTGTCGCTGCTGTTTTGCGTTTATCTATTTTTGTACCGTATCTATCTGGATAAATAATCCACTTTGTACTGGGACGTGTTGGCGTTATTGCTCCCCAAGCTATTTTGGTATTTCGACAGTACCAAATAACTACTGCTGGCGGGTTTACCCATTGTTTACTTTCTACTTCACCGCACATCCAACCTTTATAACCGGGCGGTATTTGTCGAATCGGATCTGTAATAGACTGAAATACTGTTTTTACAGATATCCAAAAAATTTTATTGCCTAAATTATCATACACAGGAATATCTTCGTCAGTATTAAACTGAGTAAGAATAGACTCTCCTGTATTAATTCCCCGTTTCCTCAGTCCATTGCGAATAAGTGTTACAGCATAATCTCCTTCCGCTAAAAATTTTTCCCAAGTCATAAATACTTAATCATACTTTTTCCTTAAAATTTTATCATCAAAACTCATCTAAAACTTCTTCGTTTACATCTGGTAAAGAATTTTTCATTTGATTCATTTGTTCTTTCACCAATTCTATTAAACGATCGTTGCAGTATTCAGCAATTGCTGGATATTTGTCTGCCGTCTCTTCTAAAGGTGTTATCACACATGGATCGCTAATATCAATACCCAATTCTATCCACTGCCTAGTTTGCTCCACAGCTACATTGACCAGCTTTTCTAGTTCTGGTAAGTAGTTTCTTATCCCATTCAAAGGATTTAATTTCGATATTTCTTCTAGAGAAATAGACAGATTTTCTAGTTGCTTTTTCTTGAGTAATTTAAGGTCTTTATCTTTTGCAAATACTGAAAGAAGCGAAGATGTTCCCGCTTCTAATATTTTTGTATGAAGGACTGAAAAAGGTGGCCGACCTTCAACCGGAATATTATCCCAATAATTAGTAGCAAGTTCTCGAAATAGTTGATATGCTCTAACATAATGTAGGCAGGCATCTATCCCATCTTTTGTAGTGCTCGCTAAATTAATCAAACCCAGAGCCTCATACAATATTTGACAAGTCTTTAAATCCTTACTACAATCATCACTGAATTTTTTTATGACCTCCTTTAACTTTTCGTCTAAAGATATTTTCCAAGCATAGTTGCCAATGTCATAAAGTACGAATTCGTTAACCTCTTGAAACTTCTTTGATATTACAAATAACTCTTCAGCAGTTAAACGTTCACGTATCACTCCCTCCTCGGCAGATGATCTACTACTTCTTTCCTCTGACTTCGTATCCTTCGCGTCTTCGTGGTTAAATAATTCGATATTCTTCCAATGGGAAGGGGCTAAACTATTTATTTCATCAATTTTAGTAGTAAGTGTGGATATTAAACTCTCAAATTCAGCACTAACAAATTCCGTTTCGAGCTTTTGCCTAGCTTCCTCTATTTTCGTTTTAATACTAGAGGTGAGAGCTTCTTCAAAGCTATCCAAAACAAACTGTGTCATAGCATTTAACCTCGCAGCAGTTGGCTGACTTGCACTAACGAAAGTTAGTTTACTTGCATTTTATCACAACCACACGAATAGTGCATCAAAGACTGCTCGCACTTCCCGTACCTCATCCAAGACTTAAAAACAGAAAGTCCGCCTGTGCGGACTTCGTTTGTCTAGCGCCACACATCAGTCTGGCAGACTAATCACTCCAAATTCAACACACAATAAGGATAACGAGTCGTCACACAAACTACTGGCCCCACATAAAAACCCGGTTTCTGCCCACCCGCGCAGTCCTGAACGCACTCCGACAAAGAAACCGGGTTTTTTCCCAAATTTGCGAATCACCACCAAATATTGTCATAAAAACCCGGTTTCTGGCCACCCGCGCGTAAGCCCTAAATTTGCTACAATAGCCCTATAAAATATCAAAATATCAAAATATCAAAAATATGAACGAATCCCAAATACCGCAAATACCTTGGCTGCCCTTAAGCCGAGAAGCTCACAAACTATCAGTTACCGACAGATTAGCTCTAGTCAATGCGATTGTTGAGTCCATCAGACGGGAACTCAGACCCCCACAATCCCTACCAGATCACTTCGTGGAACCCATGACGGGGCTACCAAAAACTGATACACCACCCCCAACAAATACCGAAGTTAAAATTAGATTACGCCCCGATCGCCAAGGTGCAGCCAAGCGACTCAGAGGGCTCGCAAAAACCGATACGCCACCTCCAACAGATGCCGAAGTGGCAGCCATGCTAGAAGAACGTTTGGTGGAGAAATACCTAAAATGAAGGTATTAATAGACACCAACATTATCCTCGATAGTTTGCTAGAACGAGAACCGTTTGTAGAAGATGCTGATGCTTTATTTGAGGCGATCGAAAATGAGCAAATTGAGGGATATGTAACGGCAACAACCTTAACAAATATCTTCTATATTGTCAGAAGGCAAACTCGCAGCCTCGATCGCGCTAGGCAAGCTATTGCTGAAACACTAGCATTAATGAAAGTATCTGCAGTCGATCGCCACGTTTTGGCAATAGCATTTGCATCTAATTTAACCGATTTTGAAGATGCCGTGCAGTTAGCTTGTGCGCTGTCAGATAACTTGGAGGCTATTGTAACCCGCGATGCAGGAGATTTTGCTGATGCGACCTTACCAATTCTATCACCTAAAGAGTTATTAAAACGTTTGGAATAAGATTAATCTCACATCTTGCACCATTGTTAAGAACGGGCAAGATGCCCGTTCCACAATAAAATTGAGTCTTGTGGAACGGGCAAGATGCCCGTTCCTAAACAGGTAGTTGATAATGGTGCAAGATATCAGATTAATAGGACTTACGCACTCCGACAAAGAAACCGGGTTTTTTACCGAATGTGTGGGTCACAACCAAGTATTCTAGTAAAAACCGGGTTTCTGGCTTCATGCGTAAGCCCTAAAAACAACTTAACCTTGCAGCTTACCGCCCAGATTGTCTCGGCGATGTACCATCAGCCCGCTTCCGACGGATCAGCACGCTCATCACCTGCTTCGGATTCGCCGCACGTTGTAGGGGACTCCAATCGCCCACTTCTGCAAATCCCAGTCGGTACAAAGTGAGTATGGTTTCCCGGACACCCTTGGGCGAACCGACAACCGTTAACAGCACCACTTCCTGTTCGCATACTGCTGCTGAGTCGTCATTTGGGCGATCGGAAAAGTTGTCGTCAGGCACGAATTCCTGTGACATAATATGTTCTCCTGGTTTTGGGTTTTCTAGAAAAACCCAAAAACCCAGCCGCCCCGCATTTCAACACATAGCAGGGCGGCTACAGAGGATGTTAAGATACTCCGTTAGCCTCCAGACTGCTAGTCCCAGTTTGGCGGTTAGCTGTCCATTGCTGTTGGTAGCAGCTTTGGGCAGTGCAACTAGATTTTTGGGCGACGCGGGCTGCCTCCTCTACAAGCAAAGCAACCTCTCAATTCACAGCGTAGCCGCATAGGGGGCCAGCCGTCAACCGATTTGAGATTTTAGATTTTGGATCTTAGATTTTGGATTTACTCGTTACCAGCCGCTGACGCTGGTAACGAGTTAGTTGGGCCGAAATGCTAAATTAAAAGTAATGTTGCTTTAGTACAACCATGTCCAAACGACTCACCATTGCCCAAGCACAGCAGCAGCTTCCGAACCTACCCCAAGAACTTATCAATGAGCCTATCATCATCACTCAAGATGGCGTTCCCGTTATGGCTGCAATGAGCTACACGCATTTGACTGAACTGTTAGAAACCTTAGATATTCTCACCGATACAGAATTCGTTGCCAAATTGCGCCAAAGCATCACCCAAGTACGCCAAGGGGAAACTATTTCCTGGGAAAATGCCAAAGCAAAATTGGGGCTATGAATCACGAAGAAAATGCGATCGAATATGAGATCCAGCTTACGCCACTGGCACTGGAAATGTTGGAGGCAGTCAAAGATCGACGAGAACAGGAAAAATTGCGTGATCGCATTGATCAACTAAAATTTGAACCACAAAAGCAAGGCAAAGCCCTTGTAAATAACCTATCAGGATTTCGCAGCATCCGAGCTGTTGGACAGCGCTATCGTATAGTTTATCAAGTCGAACAAGATCGAGTTGTAGTTGTTGTCGTGGGACTAGGGAGACGTAAAGATGGTGACAAAAAAGACATTTACACCATCTTAGAAAAACTGTTAGAGCCGTGATTGTAACTTCTTATATCCGGCGTATTTAATCCGAATAAATATCATTTGTATGGACACAACAGTGTTGTGTCCTTTGCCTGCGGTAATCTCACTCCTCGCTAACAGCCAAACCCGAAACCACAGGGGCGATCGCATTTAACTTCAAAACAGGGTGCTCCCCTTCCACCTGGCGGCAATTCCACTCATTTCTAAACAGCAAAACCGGCCTTCCCCAAGTATCTTTCACCGTCACCGTATTAAACAGCCGCCCAACTTTTTCCAGCGCCTCCCAACCGCCGTCAACCCAACGAGCTACACTGTAAGGCAACATATCGATCGTCGTTTCCACATTATATTCCGACTGCATTCTGAACTGCACAACTTCAAATTGCAACTGTCCGACAGCCGCCAAAATTGGCTCGCGCTTCGACTCATCAACCGAGTACATAATTTGCACTGCGCCTTCTTCCTGCAACTCAGAAACGCCTTTGCGGAACTGCTTAAACTTAGAAGGATTGGGATTTCTCAAAAAAGCAAAAAGTTCGGGAGAAAAACAGGGAATCCCTTCATATTCCAGTTTTTGGCCGGTGTAAATAGTATCCCCGATCGCAAATACCCCCGGATTGTTCAAACCGATCACATCGCCCGGATACGCAACCTCGATCGACTCCCGATCCTGAGCAAATAACTTTTGAGGTCTTGACAAACGCACCGTTTTACCACTGCGAGCGTGAGTCACGTTCATGTCCTTTTCAAACTTGCCCGTACAAACCCGAATAAACGCCACCCGATCGCGGTGTCTTGGGTCCATATTCGCTTGCAATTTAAACACAAACCCGGTAAAATCTTCATAAGTTGGCGGCAAGTCTCCGGCGCTGCTCTTGCGGGCGATCGGCTTCATAGCGTAATCTAAAAACGCATCTAAAAACAGTTCGACCCCAAAATTGCTCATCGCGCTGCCAAAGAAAACAGGCGTCATTTTTCCAGCCCGAACTAAATCTAAATCGAGTTCAGTTCCCAACTCATCCAGCAGTTCTAACTCTTCTTTGAGCTGATAGTAAAGGTCTTGTTCCAACAAATCTTCAATGCGCGGATCGCCTAATTCGATGACGGTATCAACAGCAGCGCGAGAACCGTGTTTAGTCCGCTCGAATAAGTGAATTTTGCGCGCCCTGCGATCGAAAACACCTTTAAAGCGATCGCCCGTACCTATCGGCCAATTTACCGGATAAGTCTGCAACCCCAATTCTTTCTCAATTTCGTCCAACAAATCCAAAGGTTCTCGACTAGGGCGATCGAGCTTATTAAAGAAAGTAAAAATAGGCAGACTTCGCAGCTTACAAACTTCAAATAACTTCCGAGTTTGCGGTTCCAAACCCTTAGCAGCATCCTCAAGCATCACCGCATTGTCAGCCGCCGCCAGAGTTCGATAAGTATCTTCGCTAAAATCTTGGTGTCCCGGAGTATCGAGCAGATTAATGTGATATTTTTTATACTCAAACTGCAAAACAGTAGAAGTAATAGAAATTCCCCGCTGCTGTTCCATCGCCATCCAGTCAGAGGTAGCGTGTCGCTGAGCCCGCCGCGCTTTCACAGAACCTGCTTCGTGAATTGCACCTCCGTACAGCAGCAGCTTTTCTGTCAAAGTAGTTTTACCCGCGTCAGGGTGCGAGATAATAGCAAAGTTGCGCCGGCGCTCAACAGCAGTTAGCAGTTCAGTTTCGAGTTCTGTTGTCATCACAAATTAGGTAGGGGAATCATCACCCGATCGCCATTATAGCCTGTGCTACAGTTGCTATTAAAGGTAAAATTATCAATAAAGTCAAGGAAAAGTAATATGTACGACTCTGACAAGCGAAAGCTGCTATCACTGGTGTGCCACGGGGCGATTTTTTTCAGCACGTTACTGTTCTCGATCGGAGCGCCGATCGCTGTATTGTTAGTATCAGATGACCCCGTTGTCAAAGAAAACGCCACAGAAGCGATCAATTTTCACCTTAATGTATGGGTGTACAGCGCCGTAATTGTGGCGTTAACTGTCGTCACTTTCGGTCTAGCTGGCTTTATCCTAGTGCCCCTCGGTTATCTGCTGCACTGGGGACTGACAATAATGGCTATCCTCCACGTTTTGCAAAATCCTAACCAACCTTACCGCTACCCTTTTATTTTCCGAATAGTTTAGACAGAAAATCGCGCTTCACCATCGATTTCAACAACCCGATTTCTTCAAGAAGAAACCGGGTTTTTAATTGTTTTATAACTCACATTCGTTACCCCCAACTGGCAAAGACACTGCTTAAGTGACAAAGATGGTTGATTATCGGAGACAAGATTCAGTAAAAAAACTTAAAAGTTGGTGAAACTAAGCATCATCCAGTTGGGAATTCCAGAAAATTGACCTAACCTCCTGCGTGAAATCTTCTTAATCCATAAAAATTCAAAAATTAGAGCACAATCAACTATTAATTATGCTGTCTTCGCCCTGTTGCAGCGCTGTTGTGAACGCTAAGCTGAGCTTCCATTGATGTCGGTTCCCAAACTATGCTACCGCCTTTGAGTTATTTCGCAGAGTTAGGGGTGAGGTTCGATCGCTCCGAAACATCGTTTTTGCGCTAGCTGTGCTATTTTTGCATCGGGCGATCGTTCTATTGAAATTTTCCACCAATTCTATCTCTACCAGATGTCTTAAAACTTAATACAATATTTTGCCAATAAAAATCCCGCTCTTGTGGAACGGGAAAGCCATCAGGGTGCATCTATATATATGTCAGTATAACTCATAGGGGGTATAACCCCTCGTAGCTTTATAGAATCTTTACAATCACAAAATTTTTGTAAAGATTGAGGTTTTTATTTGACTGAGCAGCCGTTTTATGAAATTAAAATGGAAAATGCTGACATTTATAAAATCCAGTGAGTTTCCTCTGAACAATCAAAACTTTAAGCTCCTTTACCATGCTTCGGCCAATGGTGGAGCAAATACCATAAGATGGCTACATTTGTGATAAATACCGCTAACTTAAGTACCGTGATCCCGTGAACTAATTCATATATTTCAGGGGGTATACTAATGCTTACCAGCACTAAAACTAAGATTGTTGCCCAGTCTCTTTCGTACCACAAACCAACGGCTTCAACAGCAGTTAAAGTTGCATAAAGCGCTGCGGCAAGTCCGCCAAAAAATAATTTGTGAGGGTTGAGAATTATAAGTTTTTCTAAGATAAATTCAATAATTTTTAGTTTGGTTTCTAACAAATAAGATTGCGAAATTCGTTCTAAAAATTGAGGATTTTTTAAGGCAAAAAGCAAAGCAATTGAAGTTACTGCCAAGAGGGAAGCCACAAAGGTTTTGTAAAGGACAATTGCGATTAAAGCAGGAGCGTGATGTTTCTTCACCTTAATTCTCGAAATATCAATAATGTACGATCGCCTGGTTAGGCTGTTTAGGATTGAAAACTTAAATTTTAGTAGAGTGCGTCAGCAATTAGCTAATCTATTATATAATAAATAACGCGCTGCTGACGCACCTTACTAAGTTTGAGGATAACGTTGTGCTAAGAAAGAGATAGCAGCAGCCCGATCGCCCAAATCGCCATCCAACTTCGCCGCCAACAAATCATCCAACATTCGTTTAAACCCAGGCCCCGGCTTATAACCCAAAGCCTTCAAATCGTTGCCATTTAAAGGCGGCTCAACATTCGCCCACCTGGTGAGATATTCCCAGATTTGGCGGCGGGCACTTCGCGGACTTTGTAGGGCGATCGCAATTAACACCGGCAACTCATAATTTCTCAACAGCAACACCAATTGACTTGGCAACTCGCACTTAGGCAAATTCTCTGCTAACTGGTTCTTTCCGGCTTCTAAAACTTCCAACCGCTTAATACTGTCAGCAGGTAACTGAAGATTTGCAGCCACCTTCCCGCGATATTCCGGCGCTAAATAAGCTATCAAAACTTCCAGCCGCATCTGCCAATCGGGAATATTGATAATGGGAAATGGGGAATTGGGCATCGGGAATTGGGCATCGGGAATTGGGCATCGGGAATTGGGAATTGGAAATTGGAAATTGGGGATAGTTTGTTCTTTCTTCCCTCTTCCTTCTTTCTTTTTCCCTCTTCCCTCCTCCTTCCTGGCCTCCTTTACATCCGTTACAGAATCCGTTGCCGAACTTCCTTCTTCCTTCTTCTTTCCTTGCAAACATCGATCGAGCAAACGCAGTTGCCGCCACAACTCCCGATCCAACTCCAAAGTAGGATGAATACAGCGCAAAGCCTGCAAATCTCCCAGCATTTGCAAAGCAACTTTCCAGTAATGAGCTTGCAAAATGTATTTCAATTCGCTTTTGAGTCGAGTTTCCAAAGCCGGAGCTCGGCCATTTTCCCCCTGAATTCGGTAATAAATCCCGCTAGCCAAAGCGTTGCGGATGTATCCTTCCGTCTGCGGCTCAATTTCAAATCCCAACCGCACAGCAAACCGCACAGCGCGATAAATTCGCGTCGGATCTTCGATAAAACTATTGGCGTGCAAAACTCGAATTTGCTTCGATTCCAAATCCAGCAAACCGCAGAAAAAATCTAACAATTCGCCGCTGCGAGGAACACCCAAACGCACAGCCAGCGCATTAATTGTAAAATCCCTGCGGTACAAATCTTGGCGAATTGAACTCGCTTCAACTTCTGGATTTGCAGCCGGATAAGGGTAAAATTCAGTACGAGCCGTAGCGATATCCACCCACAGGGAGCCGAAAGGAGAGTCTTTGTGCCACAAAAGCGCGGCGGTTTGAAATTGACCGTGAACGTCCAAACGCGATTCTGGGTAAAGTTTTTGCAGCGAGGAAGCTAACTCGACACCAGCACCGGAATCGTCGGAACCGCACTTTCCATCCACAACCAAATCGATATCTGTTAGCGCCAGTGTATCATCCGTGGCTAAGAGTAAATCCCGGACTGCTCCACCAACCAGATAAAGTTGCCAGCCGCGATTTTGGGCAATATTGGCGGCGATCGACAATAATTGCCACAATTCGGCACTTATGCGCGATCGCAACAACTGCTCAACCGATTCGGGCACGGGACAATTAGAAAATTCTGCACTACTTCCCCTGTCTCGCGCTTTTTGCTGGTGCAATTCCCGCAACACATCAGTGCGAGTCACAATTCCTACCAGTTGACCGTTTTCCAATACTGGCAAGCGCCCGATATCGTATGTCACCATTAAAGATTCAATTTCCGGCAGCAAGGTATCTGGGGCGATCGTTTTTAGCTGCGGAGTCATGTAACCCTTCACCGGGGCGTGACTGAAACCGTGGTGCAGGGCAATGTCAATGTCGCGGCGCGAGATAATGCCAGCTAGTCGATCGTCCGCATCGACCACAGAAAGCCCCGAATGTCCGTAACGTAGGAGGATACGGTGAGCTTCCCCCACCGATGTTTCCGGGCGAATACTCCGCACGGGAGACGACATTAACTCGCGCGCTGTCGGAGGGTGGGGAATTTGAGTTTTGAGTTCGTCAGCTAACTGATTTAAAGTCAGCAGGGGGTCAACATCGCGGGTGGCGAGGGAAGCGGCGCGGGCGTGGCCTCCGCCGCCGAGGGGTTGGAACAATTCGCTGAGGTTTGTTCCTTCGATGCGCGATCGACCGATAATAGTTAATCGATTGGAAACTGGCGATTCGGAATCGATGTTGCGGTTGTTGTCGTTTTCGCCAAAGTTATAAACATTACCTAACAGCAGAGCATCGGTTTCAGTTAAATCGAGTAAGCGAGAAGCCAGGGAAGAAAGCCCCGGAACGTAAGCTTCAGTGGATAGCAGCACCCAGGCTACGCTGTAACCTTGCAAAGTTTCCGATCGCAAATTATTCAGCGCTTCTCTCAGCAAATCTTGCAATTGAGGAGACAAACCGGGTTCTACATATTCAGCGATTACCCCCAAACTCGCTCCCTGTTCCATCAACCACGCCAAAGCTATTGCATCTCGCGCAGTTGCGCCCTCAAAGGTGAGGGAACCTGTATCGACGTGGATGCCGAGGGCCATTACTGTTGCTTCCGAAGGGAGAAGGCGGAAGGGTGTGTCGCTGTTTTCTGCTTGATTTTTGAGTTTTTCGACAATTAATGTCGTGCTGGCTCCGACTGCTTCGATCTGCGTAACTGTAGCGGGGATGTCTGAATGCGCCTCTAGGTGGTGGTCGAAAATAGCAATTTCGCTCACTTGTGGCAAATCCAGCCACTCGGCGGCTTTTCCCAAGCGATCGCGCTGTGAGGCATCAACTATACTAATCGATCGAATTTGTTGCGGATTGACCGATCGGCGTTCAATCAGTGGGTACTCGTCGCGGTGTAGCGCCAAAAAATCCCGCACTGTCGGGTGACACCCGCCCGTCAATACGATCCTGCTACCGGGGCGCAGCACGCAAAGTCCCACCGCCGCCCCCAAGGCGTCAAAATCTGCTGTTGTGTGGCACAAAACTAAGTCCATAGCCGAAAATCCCGCATCTCTAACTCAAACAGTAGCAATTTCTCGCCCTCTGAAACCGGATGTGTCGATCGGGCTTTAAGTTAACCTTTCCAGTTTTCTGTGCTGTAACGAACAATGATAAAATTGATAAAAATCTTAAGAGCCGCTGACGCCTGTTCGCGCAACGCCCGAATTTGCCTGGGTTCTTTCGTATCAATCAACCGACAATTTCTCGATCGACTATCGGGAAACTGTCAAAAACTAGAATTTGGAAGATTTTTTTCGGTTCTGGGAAACTATTTCCGATCAACGCACGGTTATATCGAAAGGAGAAAAGATGTTATCAATTCTGTTTCAAGTGGTTTTACTGGGTCTGGTACTGCTGTCTTTTGTGATGGTCGTTGGCGTGCCAGTGGCTTATGCCTCTCCCCAAAACTGGAATCAGTCTAAATCCCTGATTTATGCCGGGTCTGGTCTGTGGTTTTTGCTGGTTATTGCAGTGGGTGTATTGAACTTTTTAGTCGTTTAATTTCACCCAAGTCTATCGGAGAAAGAAGGTAAAAGATAGAAGGATGAAGGCATTCACCAGCGATTGAAAGGCATTCGGCAGAAGCTAGGATTTTTCCAGACCGCGCGATCCTGTATTTTTTTGCACTTGAGATTCAGATGAGATGCTGCTGCTTTCTGACTTTTGCCTTCTCACCAACAAAAATCTAAAATCTAAAACCTAAAATCTAAACTAGAGCACTATGACTGTTTTCGAGGGAACTTTTACTCATACCGAATCTTTGCGATTTGCTATTGTCATCGGTCGTTTTAACGATTTGGTGGTTAACAAACTTTTGGAGGGCTGTCAAGATTGTTTGAAACGCCACGGGGTTGATATTAATCCTCATGGCTCTCAAGTGGACTTTTTTTGGGTTCCAGGAAGTTTTGAGATTCCTTTGGTGGCGCGCCAAGCTGCTCTTTCTCACCGCTACGATGCGGTAATTTGTCTGGGTGCGGTAATTCGCGGCCAAACTCCTCATTTCGATTTTGTGGCTGGTGAGGTTGCTAAGGGAATTGCTGCTGCTGCTTTTCAGACAGGGGTGCCGGTGATTTTTGGGGTGGTGACGACTGACACGATGCAGCAAGCTTTGGAAAGGGCTGGAATTAAAAGCAATTTGGGCTGGAATTATGCGATGAGTGCTTTGGAAATGGGCACTTTGATGCGCCAAGTTAAGGGTTTGGGAACACACTCTTACGATCAGCGGTTAACTACTGGATCTGCTGGTAAAGTGCTTTCGGGCGAAGGAAATCTGGCGATCGCCCCTGATGTATCGTCGGATCAAATCCCCTCGTAAGTTCGCTTAGCAGTATTTTTAAGCTCAAAAAACATCAAGATTTGCATCGGGAAAAATCTTAAGACTCTTGTGGGGCGATGAGGAAGCCCGCCCCCAAGGTAAAAATTCCACTCTTGGCCGATCGACAAATTAGACCAATATCTTGCCAATTGGAAATCGGTACTTTGATGCCTCAAGTTTATGCTTTGGGCGGAAATTCTGACGATCCATTACCTGCGTCTGCTGCTGTTCAAGTGCTGTCGGGCGAAGCGAATTTGGCGATCGCCCCTGATGTATCGTCAGATCGAATACTGTAATTTCTACAAAGCATATTTTGCCAACAATGGCCACAATTCCAAATTCAGATTTAGACAAGTGCCAGCATTTGATTCACTTCCTGTTCTGGAGCACACATACCTTCTCAAAGACCGATCTCCTCCTAAACTTTTGAATAATGTGGAATAGCTAGATTATCGTCTATTCCCAAAGAGGTATTATGGAATTTTGTTGAATAAGGTTGAATAAATATCAGAAATCCGTTATGTTAACTGAGGTGTAAGTATTGAGGTTATCTAAACTCGCTCCTAGCAGGGATTTCATTATAAATGCTGTACGATAAGTATTTAACCTCTTCTTAATAAACAGCTCTGAAAACAACTTTCTAGATTAATTGTTGAGATTATATTATCGAATGACAATTTTGTCAATCGAATGCCTAGAAAGCTTTCCTGCAAAAGAATTCAGCGTTTTTGCTACTACCTGAATACTTACAGTTACTTATCAACACGAAAGTGCAAAAATTTTATGGGTGACATTCAAGCTACCTTTACAGCTACCGATCGAGCTTTTCAGATTGAGGGGTACGAAAAAATAGATTTCAGCCTGCTATACGTCGATGGTGCTTTCAAGCTGGAGAATCCTGAGATTGCCGATAGTTACCGCCAATTCGGTCGCTGTTTAATGGTTGTAGATGAAACAGTCTATCGTCTGTACGGTGCACAGATGCAGGATTATTTCAAGCATCACGAGATAGATTTAACAGTCTTTCCAGTTAATATCAAGGAACCTGATAAGACGTTAAAAACTTTTGAAAGCATCATAGATGCCTTCGTTGATTTCGGACTCGTGCGGAAGGAGCCTGTTTTGGTAGTCGGTGGTGGATTGACTACTGACGTAGCTGGTTTTGCCTGCTCATCCTATCGCCGTCGGACTAACTACATTCGCGTACCGACAACCTTAATTGGGCTAATTGATGCCAGTGTGGCAATCAAAGTAGCTGTGAACCACGGTAAGCTGAAAAACCGCCTCGGTGCTTACCACGCTTCGCAGAAAGTAATTTTAGATTTCTCCTTTCTGAAAACTCTGCCGATCGACCAAATACGAAACGGCATGGCAGAGTTAATTAAGATCGCCGTAGTAGGCAACAAAGAAATCTTCGAGTTGTTAGAAAACTACGGCGAAGCATTGCTGCATAGCCATTTTGGTTATTTAGACGGCACATCTGAACTGCGAGAAGTGGCCCATCGCTTAACCTACAACGCGATTCAGTCGATGCTGGCCTTAGAAGTACCAAACCTCCACGAGCTAGATTTGGATCGGGTGATTGCCTATGGTCACACCTGGAGTCCGACGCTGGAACTAACACCGGAAATTCCGATGTTCCACGGCCACAGTGTCGCCATCGATATGGCTTTTTCGGCGACTATTGCTGGGCAGCGGGGCTACATTTCGATCGCCGCTCGCGATCGGATCTTAGGATTAATGAGCCGCCTCGGACTAGCAATTGATAGCCCTTATCTCACATCAGAACTGCTCTGGAAAGCCACAACATCGATCAGTCGTACCCGCGACGGTCTCCAACGCGCTGCAGCTCCCTGCCCCATTGGTGACTGCTTTTTCATGAACGATTTGACTCGAACTGAGTTGGATGAAGCCCTAGCGGTGCATCGAGAAATCTGTCAAGGCTATCCGCGCAATGGTGATGGCGAGGATATGTATGTGGTATTGCAGAAAGTTGGAACTCGTTCCACAGCCGGGGTATGACCATGAGACCCGTTACCCCAGTCGGGATTTTAGCGGCTAAACTCGAAAGTCTCGCCTCGCAAGTAGAAAAAATCGATAATCTCGATCGAGCTTTCAAGGCTGAATTAAAACAAGCTTACGAATTGGCAAATGGTCTCGATCCGTACCTGGATCTTTGTACCACGCCGGAATCTCCTGCCTTAGCCACGTTAGTGAAGCGCACTCAATCAGAAGATTGGAGTAAGCGATTCTCTGACGGCGAGACAGTGCGGCAGTTGGAACAGGAAATGCTATCGGGTCATCTCGAAGGCCAAATGCTGAAATTTCTCGTCCATCTCACCAAAGCGCAGCGCGTACTGGAAATAGGGATGTTTACCGGGTACTCAGCACTAGCAATGGCGGAAGCACTGCCGGTGGATGGAGTGGTGGTAGCCTGCGAAGTAGATGCTTATGTAGCTGAATTTGCCCAGAAGTGTTTTCAAGAATCTACAGCCGGTCACAAAATCTCAGTGAAGGTGGCACCGGCTCTAGAAACCATGAAAGAATTGGCGGAGAATGGAGAAGTTTTCGATCTGGTATTTATCGATGCCGATAAAGCTGGATACAGAGATTATCTCGATTTACTACTCACCACTGGGCTGTTGGCTCCCAATGGCTTGATCTGCGCCGACAACACTTTGATGCAGGGACAGCCATATTTGTCGGGTACTGCTACTGAGAACGGAGTGGCGATCGCCAAATTCAACCAGGCTCTAGTTGACGATCCGCGCGTAGAGCAAGTGTTACTGCCGCTGAGAGATGGATTGACCTTAATTCGGCGCGTTTAGTAGAACAAAACTTAGGCGTCAAAACCAAAAAAACCGGGTTTTTTGCCCAGGCGGGCTGTAACGAAGTCCGAGCAAAAAACCCGGTTTTTAACCACCCGTGCGTAATATCAAATCCGCGCTTCATCGGCACGATCCATCTCTCTGTTCTGGAGACTCTGCGCCTGCGTAGCTTCAACAGCGGTTTAATCATTCAAAAACCGCCGCTAATTAGAGTATTTACTTAGTAATAGTAAAAAATTATGATCGAAACAGTTTCAACGGCAGCGATGCCATCTGAACAGGAAACAAACGCGACGAATAGTCCCTTCCAGACAGTCAAAACCATAGCAACCTTAATTTTGCTGCTATTGGTACTGCCCCTGAATCTCGCTTTAACAGCGATCGCCCTACTGAGATCCATCATCCTCAAACCGTTTCAGTCTCGAACGATCGCGGACTCTCCCCAAACGATTTTGGTCGGCGGCGGCAAGAGGACCAAAGCATTACAGCTAGCGAGATCGTTCCATAAGGCCGGTCATCGGGTAATTTTGGTTGAAACCCACAAATACTGGCTGACAGGTCATCGTTACTCTTGGGCAGTCGATCGCTTTTACACAGTACCAAATCCCCAGACAGAGGAATACCCTCACGCACTCTTAAAAATTGTCCAACAAGAGAAAGTTGATGTTTACGTTCCCGTCAGCAGTGCAGGGGGCAGTTACTACGATGCCAAAGCCAAAAGCGTACTTTCTCCTCACTGTACGGTAATGCAGCTAGATGTCGAAACTCTGCAACGTTTGGATGATAAATATGAGATGGCAACAGCCGCCAAAGCGTTGGGGCTGCGAGTTCCGAAGTCCTACCGAATTACTAATCCCCAGCAAGTAATCGATTTTGATTTTAGTGACGCACAGCGTCCATATATTCTCAAAAGTATTCCCTACGATTCTATTCGCAGGTTAGACCTGACGAAGTTACCCTGCACAACTGAGCCGGAAACGGCCGCGTTTGTGAAATCTTTACCAATTTCCGAGAGTAAACCTTGGATTATGCAAGAGTATATTCCAGGGCAAGAATACTGCACTCACAGTACAATTCGTGATGGTCATCTTCAGTTGCATTGTTGTTGCAAATCGTCGGCGTTTCAGATAAATTACGAGCATATCGATCGCCCGGATATCGAAAATTGGATTCGTCACTTTGCCAAGAGTCTCAATCTGACAGGACAAGTTTCCTTTGATTTCATGGAGGCGGCGGATGATGGAGAGATTTACGCGATCGAATGCAACCCGCGCACCCATTCAGCCATCACGGTGTTTTACGACCATCCGGATGTGGCAAAAGCTTATTTGGAACCAGACCCTTTACCGCAGATAGTGCAGCCTTTGGCATCTAGTCGCCCGACTTACTGGATTTACCATGAAATTTGGCGATTGGTGACTCATTTGTGGTCGCCCAAGCAAGTTTATGAGCGGTTAAAAATAATCGCCCAAGGCAAAGATGCCATCTTCGAGTGGGACGATCCGCTGCCGTTTTTGATGGTGCATCATTGGCACATTCCCTTGTTGTTATGGGCAGATTTACAGAAGACGAATGAGTGGATTAGGATTGATTTTAATATTGGTGAACTTGTGGAAATAGGGGGAGAGTGAGTAGGTCAGTATGACGGGTTTTGCATTTAGTCGGCTCCGCAGTTAGCGATTTTCCCTGTGATTTATCAGGGTTAATGAGTCGCCTCGGACTATAGCAATCCTTGCAGGAGTTGTAAATTTTTTCCCCCACCCCAGCCCTCCCCTTAGTAAGGGGAGGGAGTAAGAAATTCACAAATGATTTAGGATGGCTATAGCAATTGATAGCCCTTATCTCACATCAGACAGGCTCTAGTTGACGATCCGCGCCTAGAGCAAGTGTTACTGCCGCCCAGAGATGGATGGACTTTAATTGGGCGCGTTTAGTAGAACAAAACTTAGGCGTCAAAACCAAAGAAACCGGGTTTTTTGCCCTATTCGGCGGGCTGTAACAAAGTCCGATGTCAAAAAACCCGGTTTTTAACCACCCGTGCGTAATCTCAAATCCGCGCTTCACCGACATGATTCATCTCTCTGTTCTGGAGACTGTGCACCTGCATAGCTTCAACAGCGGTTTAATCATTCAAAAACCACCGCTAATTAGAGTATTTACTTAGTAAAAAAGTATGATCGAAACCGTTTCAAGGGCAGCGATGCCATCTGAACAGGAAACAAACGCGACGACTACTAGGCGCTTCCAGACATCAGTCAAAACCATAGCAACCTTTATTTTGCTGCTATTGGTACTGCCCCTGAATCTCGCTTTAACTGCGATCGCCCTACTGAGATCGATCATCATCAAACCGTTTCAGTCTCGAACGATCGCGGACTCTCCCCAAACGATTTTGATTAACGGCGGCAAGACGACCAAAGCATTACAGCTAGCGAGATCCTTCCATAAGGCCGGTCATCGGGTAATTTTGGTTGAAACCCACGAATACAGGCTGATGGGTAATCGATTCTCTTGGGCAGTCGATCGCTTTTACACAGTACCAAATCTCCAGGCAGAGGAATACCCTCAAGCACTCTTAAAAATTGTCCAACAAGAGAAAGTTAATGTTTACGTTCCCGTCAGTAGTCCAGAGGGCAGTTACTACGATGCCAAAGCCAAAAAGGTACTTTCTCCTCACTGTACGGTAATGCAGCTAGATGTCGAAACTCTGCAACGTTTGGATGATAAGTATGAGTTGACCACCGCCGCCGAAGCGTTGGGGCTGCGAGTTCCAAAGTCCTACCGCATTACTAATCCCCAACAAGTAATCGATTTTGATTTTAGTGACGCACAGCGTCCATATATTATCAAAAGTATTCCCTACGATTGTTTCCACAGGTTTGATCTCACTAAGTTACCCTGCGCGACCCCAGCAGAAACAGCCGCTTTTGTCAACTCATTACCAATTTCCGAGAGTAAACCTTGGATTATGCAAGAGTATATTCCAGGGCAAGAATACTGCACTCACAGTACCGTCCGTAACGGTCATCTTCAGTTGCACTGTTGCTGCAAATCATCGGCGTTTCAGCTCAATTACCAGAATGTCGATCGCCCGGATATCGAAAATTGGATTCGTCATTTTGCCAAGAGTCTCAATCTGACTGGACAAGTTTCTTTTGATTTCATTGAAGCGGCGGATGATGGAGAGATTTACGCGATCGAATGCAACCCGCGCACCCATACAGCCATCACGATGTTTTACAACCATCCCGATGTGGCAAAAGCTTATTTGGAACCGGACCCTTTACCGCAGACAGTGCAGCCTTTGGCATCTAGTCGCCCGACTTACTGGATTTACCATGAAATTTGGCGATTGGTGACTCATTTGTGGTCGCCCAAGCAAGTTTATGAGCGGTTAAAAATAATCGCCCAAGGCAAAGATGCCATCTTCGAGTGGGACGATCCGCTACCGTTTTTTATGGTGCATCATTGGCACATTCCCTTGTTGTTATGGAGAAATTTGCGTCAGCCGAAAGAGTGGATGAAAGTTTATTTTCATAGTGGAATAATTCTGTAAATAGGGGGAGATTGAGTATGTCAGTATTACGGGTTTTGCATTTAGTCGGAGCGGCAGACAGTGAATTTTACGATAAATTGTCGCGCTTTTATGCCCCATATTGTCTGGAGCAAACTGCTAATCCAGCACTCTATGAATTTCATATAGCCTATATTTCTCCCGGTGGCCAATGGCGTTTTCCCACCTCTCTCGATCCGAGTGCGATCGCGGCTGCTAATCCCATGTCTCTAGCGGGCGCTGTAGAGGTGCTGACACAGCTAAAGATTGACGTAATGGTACCGCAGATGTTTTGCATCCCCGGCATGACTCAATACCGAGCCTTGTTCGATCTGCTGAATATTCCTTACGTGGGTAATACCCCAGAGGTGATGTCACTGACTGCTGACAAAGCGAAGGCTAAGGCAGTAGTAGCGGCCGCTGGGGTAAGCGTACCATTGGGAGAAGTTGTCCGCGCGGGCGTGAGACCTTCGATTGATTTTCCGGTGGTGCTCAAGCCACTGAATGCGGATAATTCTCTGGGAGTTGCCTTAGTTAAAAATGCTGCTGACTATGATGCGGCGTTGCAGACAGCATTGACTCATTCAGAGGAAGTGCTAGTAGAAAAATTCATTGAATTGGGTAGAGAAGTTCGCTGTGGGATTATTGTCCAAGCTGGCGAGTTAGTCTGTTTGCCGCTGGAAGAGTATCCTGTAGATCCTGATACCCAACCGATTCGGACTTATGCCGATAAGCTCCAACAAAATGAGGATGGTAGCTTGACTGGTTCCACTAAAAATAGTACCAAGCCGTGGGTAGTTGACAAGATCGATCCGATTACCGAGAGAGTTTGGGCCGAGGCCAGAAAATGCCACATCGCTTTGGGCTGTCGCCACTACAGTTTATTTGATTTTCGCATCGACCCCGATGGAAAACCTTGGTTTTTAGAAGCGGGGCTGTACTGTTGTTTGGCCGAAAAAAGCGTGATTGCGGTTATGGCCAAAGCATCAGGAATTTCTCTGGATACTTTGTTTCAGAGTATGCTGCAAAATGCCTTAATATAAATAAATGTGAGGATGAAACTAATGACTCAAACTTTTCAAGATTGATCAACCCAGCAATTTGCTGACTTATCGGTGTTTCTAGGTAAAAGTTGGGTTGTGTTAGCTGATCCTGCTCGAGTTGGAGCAATGGGAGAATTTGAAGGACATAACTTAACCTAAGTTCGGGATAAGAGTAGCTAAAACATCACAAAATTTCTGAAATGACGATCGCACTTTGTCAATCTCAGCAGATTTGTTCTAATCGAGTGCGTTCGCTCACAACGGTCGATCGCCTAGATACTAATTTCAGATTCAGTCGATCGGCGCGATCTGTATTTTGACATTGTGGGTCACATAAAATAGCAAACTTCACTTCCTATGTCAAGGACTGCGGACAACGTTGTCGTAAGTCCTTGTGTAATCTTTTAGCTTTCCGCATACTAATCGCCAGACAGAGGAAACCGCAACATGATCCAAACCATATCCAAAACAATCACGTTTGATGAGTTCGTTGCTTGGTATCCAGAGAACTCTGTCCACAAGTACGAACTACACAATGGAGTAATTGTTGAAATGCCTTTAGGAACTGGCGACCATTCCGACGTTACAGGTTTCATTTCGGGCGAAATCAATTTTGAAATCAGGCGACTGCAATTGCCTTACTCAATCCCTGGTGATTGCTTGCTCAAGCTGGCGCGTAACGAATCTGGCTACCAGCCAGATGTAATTGTCCTAGACCGAACCGCACTTGCAAGCGAACCGCGCTGGAAAAAAGAATCAGTCATCACGATGGGCTCTTCGGTGCGACTAGCTGTAGAGGTGGTCAGTACGAACTGGCGGGATGATTATTTTTTCAAAGCTTCCGACTATGAAGAAATGGGCATTCCCGAATACTGGATTGTAGACTATCTTGGTTTAGGCGGTCGCAAGTTTATCGGCAATCCCAAACAACCCACTCTCTCGATTTACCAGCTAGTAGATGGGGAGTATCAGGTAAAACAGTTTAGGGGAAGCGAGAATGTTGAGTCGCTGGCTTTTCCAGAATTGAGCTTAACAGCAGAGAAGATTTTTCTTGCTGGCTTGCCGAACTAGCAAGTCGAAATTATGCAAAGGGCGTAAGATTGTCGAAGCCTTCCGACGACACCAAAACCTGACAATTGGGTCAAAATATGGCATCGAAAAAGCGGGAAAGTACGATCGCACAAAGCCTAAAAATTCTCATCTCGCCCACGATCGCACAAATATCACACAACAACTGCGAACACCACAACAGTCCAGAGCTTCCACATACACATTGCAATTTTTTAAATTGTGTGATATCATAAAACGTTCTTAGAAATAGCGCAACACTAACTATTACTGCATGGCAACGAAGCCAACGATCGCATTTACTCACCTCGGCTGCGAAAAAAATCGCATCGATACCGAACACATGATTGGCTTGCTGGCTCAAGCGGGCTATCAAGTCGATTCTAATGAAGAATTAGCCGATTATGTTGTAGTCAATACTTGCAGTTTTATCCAAGCGGCGCGAGAAGAGTCGGTCCGCACCTTGGTAGAATTGGCAGAAGCTAATAAAAAAGTAGTCATCACCGGCTGCATGGCACAGCATTTTCAGCAGGAATTGCTGGACGAATTGCCGGAAGCAGTCGCAATTGTCGGCACTGGCGACTATCATAAAATCGTCGATGTTATGCAGCAGGTGGAAAAGGGCGATCGAGTTTCCCTCGTCTCTTCAGAACCTACTTACATCGCTGACGAAACTACTCCCCGCTACCGCACGACATCGGAAGGTGTCGCGTATCTGCGTATAGCAGAAGGCTGCGACTATCGCTGTGCATTTTGCATTATCCCGCACTTGCGCGGAAATCAAAGGTCGCGGACGATCGAATCTATCGTCGCGGAAGCTAAGCAATTGGCGTCGGAAGGGGTAAAAGAAATTATCTTAATTTCTCAAATTACCACCAACTACGGCAAAGATATTTATGGCGAACCGAAACTAGCCGAACTGCTTCGCGCTTTGGGTAAAGTAGATGTGCCTTGGATTCGGATGCACTACGCCTATCCTACAGGTTTGACTCCGCAAGTTGTCGCAGCCATCCGCGAAACGCCCAACGTTTTGCCGTATTTGGATTTACCCCTGCAACACTCGCACCCGGAAATTCTGCGGGCGATGAATCGGCCTTTTCAAGCTGGGATCAATGATGCTATAGTCGATCGGCTCAAAGCAGCACTTCCCGGCGCTGTGATGCGAACAACTTTTATTGTCGGCTTCCCAGGCGAAACCGACGAACACGCATCACACTTGCTGGAATTTGTCAAGCGCCACGAATTCGATCACGTAGGAGTTTTTGTATTTTCGCCAGAAGAAGGAACCCCAGCCTTCAGCTTGCCCCAGCAAATACCTGCAGAAATAATGGAAATGCGGCGCAATGCGGTAATGGCGGCACAACAACCTATATCATTGAAGAAGAATCAAGAGTCTGTCGGTCAGGTAGTTGATGTCCTGATAGAACAAGAACAACCAGAGACAGGTGAGTTGATTGGTAGATCCGCTCGGTTTTCCCCAGAAGTAGATGGACTCGTCTATGTGACAGGAGAAGCGCGACTGGGATCGATCGTATCTGTGAAAATTACTGGTGCAGATGTCTACGACCTCTACGGTCAAGTGTAAGTGTTGCTGAAACTGTCGCGATCGGCGGTGTGGCGAACAAAAACCGGACACCAGCCAAAAATGATTAGCGGATTGTGCAGCAAAAGTAACGGTTTGTACAATATTGTGCAAAGATATGTAGCAAAGGGAGCCTAAACTTTTTTAGCCCCTATCTGGCAATCGACGCTCCCCCTCGGGGTGCGGTTATCTCTACAGAACGATCGGAAAATTTTAACGAATTTAATGTTTTGTTTCTGAATGTAAAGAGTTATGATAGTAGCAAGCCAGAAATAAGCGGGGAGAATTTGAGATTGCTTCGCCGTCCGCCCTACACCACAACGGTATCCCGAAAGAGTGTTGAGATGGATAGGCGGTAACGGTCGCTGCATCCCCTGCTCAATCCCGCAGGCGACGGATTGCGGGATAGCGCCTGAACCAAAAAACCTATTACTACTATGTAGTTAAGTGGGGCTGGTCATGATCCTCACTATAAAATGCCTACGAGGGAAAGCTTGCAAGTACCTCAAAGGAAGTCCAATGTCCTGTTTTAAGAATGTTGGAAGCCTATAACCCGACCCCTGGCGGTTGGTATCGGTGATGTCACAAAATCAAAGACGGCTGTCGAATTGGTAAATTTAGTCACCATCGACGGAGCTGCCCTATACTCGATTGCTATTTAAGAAGGTGCGCGCAGGCGCAGCACCATAAAGAACTCTTATGAGTTCCTGCCGCCGAGCAGAAATCCGCATCCGAGTTGGGCAACTTAGAAGGCTAAGACTCGTTATTAGGAGCATTAATGAATTTATTGTTTGAAGGCTTAGGTCTTTCGGAAGAACTCGTTCTCCATCTGGAAACACTAGGCTTTACAGAACCTACTCCCATCCAAGTACAAGCAATTCCGCACCTGTTAGCAGGTCGCGACGTTGTGGGTCAAGCCCAAACAGGGACAGGCAAAACGGCAGCATTCTCGTTGCCCATCTTGGAGCGGATTGATTTAGATGTAACTGCAGTGCAAGCACTGGTGCTGACGCCGACTCGCGAATTGGCGATGCAAGTAACTGAAGCCATCCGCGATTTGAGCGGCATCAGCAGCGACGGCCCGGTAAAAGTGGGTCGCTCTCTGCAAGTTCTGACGGTGTACGGCGGTCAATCGATAGATCGTCAAATGCAGCGTTTGAAGCGCGGCGTTCACGTTGTTGTCGGTACACCCGGACGCATATTGGATATGCTCAGCCGCGGCAGCCTGAAACTAGACAAGGTAAAGTGGCTGGTTTTGGATGAAGCTGACGAAATGCTGAGCATGGGCTTTATCCAGGATGTGGAAAAAATCTTGGATGCTGCACCAAAAGAACGTCAAACGGCATTTTTCTCGGCGACGATGGAAGCTTCCATTCGGAAATTGGTAGCGCGGCATTTGCGTAACCCAGTCAACGTCACCGTAGAACAGCCAAAAGCAACGCCAAAGCGCATCAGCCAAGGCGTGTACATGATTCCCCGTGGCTGGTCGAAGGCAAGAGCCCTACAGCCAATTTTAGAAATGGAAGACCCGGAATCTGCACTGATTTTTGTGCGGACTCGGCAATCGGCGGCAGAACTCACCAGCCAACTGCAAGCAGCAGGTCACAGCGTTGACGAGTATCACGGTAATTTGAATCAGGCACAGCGGGAACGTTTGTTGCATCGGTTCCGCCAATGTCAGGTGCGCTGGGTAGTGGCAACTGATATTGCGGCGCGGGGTTTGGACGTGGATCACTTGACTCACGTGATTAACTACGATTTGCCCGACAGTGTGGAAAGCTACGTTCACCGGATCGGACGCACGGGCCGGGCTGGTCGCGAAGGAACGGCGATTACGCTGATTCAACCGGTCGATCGCCGCAAACTGCGCTTGATTGAACGCCACGTGCGATCGAGCTTGACGGTGCGAAACATTCCGACACGGGCGCAAATTGAAGCACGTCAGTTGGAAAAGATGCAGGGTAAAGTTCGCGAAGCTTTGGCTGGCGAACGGATGGCATCTTTCTTGCCTCTGGTGTCTCAGTTATCTGAGGAGTACGACTCCCACGCGATCGCCGCTGCTGCTTTGCAAATGGCTTTCGACCAAAGCCGTCCTGCTTGGATGGGCGCGGATTACGCTCAACAAGAAGATCCCCCGATTGGTGGAGAAAACAGCGTCAAGCCTATCTTGATCAAAAAGCGGGCTAAGACTGGTGAGGCGACTTTTTCTGGAGCACCGAGTGCTCCTGTTCCCCAGAACCGCTAATTGGTAGGGTGCACTCGGTGCACCTTATTTAGAATTATTGTAGAGATGCGATCGATCGCACCTCTACTTTTTTGTATGGGTGTGAGACTAAATCTCAGATTGTTTTGCAATTATCTTTGCAGATCAGCAATATCTTTGATATAAGATTACTGTAGACAGCAATTAGTAGTAAGTAAATGCTACGCAAAGTTGTCAAAGTTCGTTTATACCCTACTAATGAGCAATGCAAACATCTCGCACAGAGTTTTGGTTGCGCTCGTTGGTGGTCGAATTATGCGCTTAACAAGTCCATTGAAGTCTATCAAGAGACGGGTAAAGGAGTTGGACAATCTGCGTTAAATGCCTTACTGCCAAAGCTAAAGAAGCAAGAGGAGTATAAGTGGTTAAGCGATTGCTATAGCCAAGTATTGCAAGCCACTACGCTTAAGCTCACGACTGCCTATAAAAACTTTTTTGAGAAAAAGGCTAGGTTTCCTAAGTCCAAATCGAAAAGGCATAAGCAGTCAGTTCACTATCCCCAAAATGTGGAAATCATTTCTAACACTGAACTCAAGTTTCCTAAACTTGGAGTAGTTAAAGCGAAATTACATAGACCGATTGATGGAAATATTAAAACGGTCATGGTGAGCCAAGACCCTTCAGGTAAATACTTCGCTGCGATTTTGTTTGAGGTTGAAGGTGAAAATCCAGAGATTTCAACTTCTGGCAAAATATCTGGGATTGACTTAGGATTAAAACACTTTGCGATCGTCTCTGATGGCGCTAAAGTTTCCAAGTTTGAGAATCCCAAATATTTTGTCAAACATCAATGTAATCTAAAACGTAAGCAGCAAAGTCTATCTCGCAAAAAGGATGGCAGTAATTCTCGCAAGAAAGCTAAAAAATTAGTTGCTAATGTACACGAACGGGTAGCCAATTGTCGGCAAGATTTTCTGCATAAGCTAAGTGCAAAGCTAGTCAACGAAAACCAAGTTGTCGTAGTAGAAAGTCTTCATGTTAAAGGCATGGTTCGTAATCATTGCTTAGCTAAAGCTATATCTGATGCTAGTTGGGGAATGTTTGTCAATTTTCTTAGCTACAAGCTAGAGCGCAATGGCGGTAAGCTCGTAGAAATTGATCGATGGTTCCCTAGTTCTAAAACCTGTTCTGTTTGTTTGCATCAAGTCTCAGAAATGCCTCTAGATGTACGTGAGTGGACTTGCTCTCACTGCGGCACTCATCACGACAGAGATGGCAATGCTGCAATAAATATCAGGAATGAAGGTATCAGAATGGTAAAGACGGATGGAACAGCCGTTTCTGCTGTTGGAGGGAAGGTAAGTCCAAAGGTGGAGCGTAAGTCCAATCTAAGGTACTCCCCTACGAAAATAGAAGCCCACGATCTTCCGAAGGGGAACGCTGGGTAGTTCACTCCATCAGCTTCAGTTACCTGATTTGAGCGATCGACAAAAAGCTGAAATTCTAGCAGACTTCCTTCCTCTCTGCAATTCATCTGAACGTTCACTGCGGAGAGGATTTTCAGACACTAATTGCTGAGGAAATGGCAATATTGTCGGATGATGATGAAGAGGATTAAAAAGAATCGGGCGATCGCACATCAGGAAAAAGCCCTCCAGTCAACTCACAGAAAGGCTAAAAATCCTCATAAATAAGGAATAAAGTCATTACTACCAACTTGTGAACCCGGACTTTTGCACAGTTGTTTAATATTTCAGTTGAGCTGCGTGCTCACAATAATTTTTTGCACGCGATCGCCCTTAATTTCCACAATCAAATTAGAAGCCTTTTGGTCATTGCTGTAAGTCAATCGAGTCACTCCACCTTGCACTGATTGCGACCCGTAACCGTAAGTTTTAACGACTTTTTGGCTGTTATCTCCTAGCTTCACACCATCAATTGTCAGAAACTTGGGATTGGTAGTAGAAATTAAATAAACTTTTCCCTCCCATGCTGCTACGGTCAATCTTGGGTAGGTTAGCGTACGAATCTTGCCACCGAGCCCAGATCCAGCAGATTTAGTTTCGTCGCGCTGCGGTTTTCCCAACTTACGTTTTGCCTCTTCTACAGACATCCCCAACCGCACGCCGCCAATCCCCAGGCGCGAATAGTTCAGGGCCGCCGGCTTTTGTGTCGCGCTGAGCATTCTTTCTAGAGTCGCAACAGTTTGATTCATAGCGGGAACAGGGCCAATTAAAGCAGCAAATCCAAAGCTCGAAATCGCGAGATTCATCATGATGCCAGCGAGGGCTGTTGTCACAAACATTTTTACCATTTTTTTATAGCTTTATTTGGCTATGTATTCCCGCGATCGCCCGCTTTATCCGGATTGATACTAATAGGACTTACACAAACACTCCTGGACGCACTGCGATTCTTTGAAACCGATTTTTTTTTTACCAAAACTACACAAAGAAACCCGGTTTTTACCATAAATCTTAGGTTTAACAGTGAGGTATTCAGGAAGAAACCGGGTTTCTAGCGCAAGCTAGGTAAGTCCTGACTAATATTTTTTAAGCTTTGAAAACCGCCAATTTCGGGCGAACCGAATTTGCTCCCGCACAAGCTTGCGTCCGCCTGGGAGGAATGAAAGAAAGAATAAAGGAGGTAAATCAACGGAAATTGCTGTGATATCCTAACAAAAGCCATATCTGCATAAAATAAGTAATTTAGATGACCGCAACAGATTCTACTAAACACCAAAAATCCAAGGCCCTCAAACCGGGTAGCCGCCGCCCCGCTAAAGAACTTTGCAGCGAGTGCGGTTTGTGCGATACATATTACATCCATTATGTCAAGGAATCTTGTGCTTTCTTAACACAGCATATCGCGGAATTAGAAGAAGAGATTCACGGGCGATCGCGCAATCTCGACAATCCCGACGATTGGTATTTCGGAGTCAGTCAAAATATGATGGCGGCTCGGAAAAAAGAGCCGATCGAGGGCGCTCAGTGGACGGGGATCGTCAGCACAATTGCCATTGAAATGCTCGAAAAAGGAATTGTAGAAGGCGTTGTTTGCGTCCAAAATACTAAGGAAGACCGCTTTCAACCGATGCCGATTATTGCTAGGAATCGTGAAGAGATTCTCGCAGCTAAAGTCAACAAACCCACTCTCTCTCCCAATCTTTCCGTATTAGAACAAATCGAAGAATCTGGGATGAAGCGGCTGTTAGTAATTGGCGTCGGCTGTCAAATTCAAGCTTTGCGAACAGTCGAGAAAAAACTCGGTTTAGAAAAGCTCTACGTTTTGGGAACTCCCTGCGTAGATAATGTCAGCCGTGCAGGCTTGCAGAAATTCCTAGACACGACTAGCCGCTCTCCTGAAACGGTGGTTTCTTACGAGTTTATGCAAGACTTTAACGTTCACTTCAAACACGAAGATGGTTCGGAAGAGAAAGTGCCGTTTTTTGGCTTGAATACTAAGGAATTGAAGGATGTTTTTGCTCCTTCTTGTTTGAGCTGTTTTGATTATGTCAATTCTTTAGCAGATTTGGTTGTGGGCTACATGGGCGCACCCTTTGGCTGGCAGTGGATTGTGGTGCGAAATGACACCGGGCAAGAAATGTTAGATTTGGTAACGAATCAGCTAAATACTCAGCCGGTGATGTCTAAGGGAAACAGAAAAGAGGCGGTTCAGCAAAGCATTCCTGCTTATGAAAAAGGAGTGACTTTGCCGATGTGGGCGGCGAAGTTAATGGGAGTTTTTATTGAGAGAATTGGGCCGAAGGGTTTGGAATATGCTCGGTTTTCGATTGATTCTCATTTCACTCGCAATTATCTGTACGTGAAGCGCAATTACCCGGAGAAATTAGAGGCTCATGTGCCGGAATATGCTAAGCGGATTGTGGGGCAGTATAAGTTGCCTGAGTGAGGTGATTCGGAGAGTTTTTAAGAGGTATTTTGCAGGTACATGATATTGCCCTCTTTCCTTCAGTCCGGCAGGGGTTGAAACCTCTGCCTCAAAGCTTAAGTCCTTTGAAAAAAACTGAATCAATTATTGGTTGTGTTTGTGGTGCAAGATGGCTTTAACGTTCAATTAGATATATAAGATTATGACACTTATAGTGGCACAGAAATATATCAATTTACCAAGGTCGATCGCACTTACTTGTTGTGTGCTTTTAGCATTATCTGGAAATGGACTGTCTGCGAAGGCTGCAGAAGTGCGATCTGGAAACAAAACATTTGCTGAATGGTGTCGCGAAAAAGATTCTTTGAGTCCAGAAGCTAAACATACAGTTGAGGTGCTGTTGAAGGAAGCAGAAACTACTGAGTGCGATGCGGCTAATCAGAAACTTTCGAGTCTCACCGCACTCTTCCTCTGGGGTAATCAAATCAGCGACATCAAACCTTTAGAATCTTTGAATAACCTGATTACACTCCACATTAGTAACAATCAAATCAGTGACATCAAACCGCTAGCATCTTTGCCTAACCTGATTACACTCTCCGTCGGCAACAATCAAATCAGCGACATCAAACCGCTAGCATCCTTGACTAACCTGACTACTCTCCAACTCAACAACAATCAAATCAGCGACATCAAACCGCTGGCATCTTGGACTAACCTGACTTGGTTAGACATCAGCAACAATCAAATTAGTGACATCAAACCGCTAGCATCCTTGACTAAACTGACTTGGTTAGACCTCAACAATAATAAAATCAGCGACATCAAACCATTGCTATCTTTGACTAAACTGGCTGCGATAAATCTCGAAAACAATCAAATCAATGACATCAAACGATTGCAATCCTTAACTAACCTGACTTGGTTACAACTCAGCGGAAATCCGATCGCTCCCAAAACTTGCCCACTCAAGCCAGAGTCTATCTGTAAGTGGAAACCACAATTTAAACCATAAAAGTTTACAGTGACGCCCGATCGCACTTAAATATTTCAGTTACGAAGGATAAATTTGCTATTCATCAGAAAAACCCGATCGCCCTTATTGACTAAAAGCGATCGCACACCCACATCCTCCTACAAATCAGCAGCATGGTGCTTCAATTCATCCAAAGAAACGTATTCCAAAGTCAGGGCGTGAGTCGCACCCAAAACCACAAGCGGCGCACATCCCGCATCCATTGCTTCCTTCCAGCGAGAAGCGCACAAACACCAGCAATCCCCAGGCTTCAAACCGGGAAAGTTAAATTCGGGAACCGGAGTGCTCAAATCATTTCCATTCGACTTGGTGAATTGCAAAAACTCTTCTGTAAGTTGAGCACAAACAGTGTGAGCCCCAAAGTCGCCACCACCTGTATTGCATTTGCCGTCCCGATAATATCCTGTCATTGGGGAAGTGCAGCAAGTCTCTAACTTTCCGCCCAGCACATTTGTAGCTTCCGTCACCATCGCAACTCCTGGATAAAACTCTTCGATCTAATTTTACACAAATCGTTGTTTATATATTTTTTTCCATCGCAAAGTTGATGAATTTTTGTCCTCTGCGTTCTACTTCTTGTTTTCTAATCACAATAAATCCCTGGGTTTCAAAAAAAGGTCTAGCTGTAATGCTGGCTTCGGTAAATAACTTGTTAATTCCTAAATCTTTGGCTTTTGACTCAATTTGTTTTAAAATTAGCCTACCAACTCCTTGCCTTTGAAAATCTTGATGACAGTAAAAGCGATCGATATGGCCGCTTGCTTCTAATTCCCCAAAACCTGCAATTTTCTCACCCTCTTCTGCTACGAAAGTAAATTTACTGCTTAAACTTTTAGTCCAACTTTCAATATCGATATCGGCTGGAGCCCAAGCATCTACTTGTGCTTGTGTGTAATCGCGGATGTTTACTTCGTGTACGGTGTCGTAAAACAGTTTTACAATTTGTTGGGTATCACCGATTTCGTAGGTTCGTACTCTCATAAATTATCTCACTGCGATCGCTTGTTTAATATTAATTTGGGATTTTTAACCGCTTCGCAACACGGATGGATGTTGGCTTTTACCATTTTGTCTCATTTCTTGCAGGGCGATCGACCCCAAATTTCTCGCCCACCCCTTGACAAACTCTATTAGTCTATGTTAATGAAGCAGAAGCAAACCTAACTCGGATTAACAGTACATCAATCCAGCCGCTTAACGAATAAAGCTTGAAACTTATGACACAAATTGGGCCCGATCCAAACCGACCCTATCCGATGGCCGATCAGCGGCGTGTATGCTTCATCAAAAACTTTATTAAATCCCCCAACATTATCGTCGGCGATTACTCATATTACGACGATCCAATAGATCCAGAAAACTTTGAAAAAAATGTACTTTATAACTACGGAAACGATCGATTAATTATTGGCAAATTTTGTGCGATCGCCACCAACGTCAAATTCATCATGAACGGTGCAAATCACAAACTCGACGGCATTTCAACTTACCCTTTTCCGGTTTTTGGCAACGGTTGGGAAACAGCCATGAATTTATTAATGGAACTGCCAAGTAAAGGCGATACCGTCATCGGCAATGATGTGTGGATCGGCTATGAATCGCTGATTATGCCCGGAGTCAAAATCGGCGACGGTGCCGTTATTGCTGCCAAATCCGTTGTAGTAAAAGACATTCCTTCTTACACCGTTGTGGGTGGAAACCCCGCCCATCCAATCAAACAGCGTTTTAGCGATGGTGAAGTTGCAGAACTATTAGAAATTAGGTGGTGGGATTGGGAAATAGACAAGATTTCGCGCAATGTCAGCATAATTATGCAAGGCGATATTCAAGCACTCAAAAAAGCCGAGTAAACTCGCAAATACAGCGATATTAATTTTAACTCTGCTTCTGTGTACCGGTGCCGGCGCGATCGAAGGCGAGCCAACTCCCAGCAGCCGATCCCGGATACATCTTCTAATCTGCGTTCATCAGTGTCAATCTGCCTGCATCTGCGGTCAAAAAATCCCCAAAAATCACCATGAAAACCCAGAGATACCCCGGTACAGCACCGCCCCTACAACTTACTTATTAGCGGGGCCCACAGCCTCGATCGCATCCTCCAAGGCGATCGATACATGAGTCCAATGACTTCCCCCCTGACAAAAAGCCACGTAAGGTTCCCGCAGAGGCCCGTCAGCCGAAAACTCCGACGTACTCCCATCAATAAAAGTACCCCCAGCCATCACTAACTGACTTTCATACCCGTGCATCGGAGCCGGCACCGGATCTAAATAGGAACCAACGGGGGAATTTTGCTGAACGGCGCGACAAAAAGCAATTAACTTATCAGCAGAACCGAATTCGATCGCCTGAATCACATCTCGTCTTCTAGCCAAAGGCATAGGATTCACTCGATAACCCAACTTATAAAAAACATAAGCCGTCAAATGATTTCCCTTCATCGCCTCCCCCACACAACCGGGAGCCATAAACAAACCCTGAAACAGCAACCGATTCAAATCAAAAGTTGCACCGCCGCTGCTGCCGATTCCCGGCGCCGTCAAGCGACAAGTTGCCGCCTCCACTAAATCAGCCCTCCCGGCCACGTAACCGCCTGCAGGGACGATCGTACCCCCCGGATTTTTGATTAAAGAACCAGCCATCAGATCCGCACCCACAGCAGTAGGTTCGCAATCATCAACAAACTCCCCGTAACAATTATCAACAAAGCAAATTGTGCTAGGATTCTGATGTTTGACTATGGCGACGATTTTTTCAATCTCAGAAATAGACAAACTCGACCGCCAAGAATAGCCGCAAGAGCGCTGGATAAAAACCAGGCGAGTCTTTGCTGAAATAGTAGAGCTCAATGCCTGCCAATCCACACTTCCTTCGCGAGTTAGAGGCAACTGACGGTAACTAATGCCAAACTCAAGCAGTGAACCTTGACCTTGCCCCCGCAAGCCGATCACTTCTTCTAAAGTATCGTAGGGAGAACCAGCCACTGCCAACATTTCGTCACCAGGACGCAGGATGCCAAAAAGAGCACAGGCGATCGCGTGAGTACCTGAAACAAACTGTACCCGGACAGCCGCGGCCTGGGCCCCTACCACTTCGGCAAACACTCCGTCCAAAGTCTCCCGACCCAAATCATCGTGGCCGTAACCCGTAACCCCTGCAAAATGGTGGACTCCAACCCGGTGGCTGCGAAAAGCTTTTAAGACTCGTTGAAGATTTTGCTTGACTGTAGTGTCAATACCAGAAAAAATCTGAAAGAGTGCCTGTTCTGCTTCCTGTAGCCGTGAAACGCTATTCATCTATACCTCGCTCACCCTTTGCGTGCGCGCTGTTCATTATGGCGTAGATGCGGCCCCTAGTTTGTAAACATAATATATTCATGACGATTGCAACTTCCAAAAAAACTTCTCCTGATTGGCCTGTCGTAGGCTTTATGGCCTTTCTGCACATCGGTGCTTTATTTGCTTTGCTGCCGGGTAATTTTAGCTGGTCTGCGGTCGGGCTAGCAGTATTCCTGCATTGGGTAACAGGTGGTTTAGGAATTACTCTCGGATTTCACCGCCTCGTCACCCACCGCAGTTTTCAAACACCGAAATGGCTAGAGTATTTTCTAGTTATTTGCGGTACGCTTTCCTGCGAAGGTGGCCCGATCGACTGGGTAGGAATGCACCGGTTACACCACATACATTCCGACACCGAAACAGATCCCCACGATTCCAATCAAGGCTTCTGGTGGAGCCACATGGGTTGGATGCTCTCGGATCTCCCGATCAGAGTTGAAATCCCTCGCTTTACTAAAGACATCGGCGACGACCCAGTATACAAGTTTCTCCAAGCATATTTTATCCCCATCCAAGTTGTCTTCGGTGTTTTGCTTTATTTATTAGGCGGCTGGTCTTTCGTGGTTTGGGGCGTGTTTATGCGGATCGTGGTGGTGTTCCACTGCACTTGGCTGGTTAACAGCGCTACCCACAAATTCGGCTACCGCACCTACGAGTCGGGCGATAGCTCGACGAACTGTTGGTGGGTGGCTCTGCTCACCTACGGCGAAGGCTGGCACAACAACCACCACGCCTTTCAATACTCGGCTCGCCACGGCCTGCAATGGTGGGAAATCGACTTCACCTGGATGACAATTCAATTGCTGCAATCGCTGGGTTTGGCAACCAAAGTGAAATTAGCAGAAAAATAGAGATCGGCAATTAGTCATTGGTTGTCGCTCATCAGTTTTGGACTAATGGCTGGTGACCAATGCCTAATCCTGTCTTTGCGATCGGTATAGGTTGGGTTGAACAGAGATCGATCCGTATGGTGCGATCGACCCAACCAAAACCAGAATCAGTTATAATATAATTGGGAACAAAAAAATTTGTTTGGCCACCAAATTTTTTATTTTCAAAATACAACCGTAAATCTTTTTCAATCCTAATCCCAAATCTATCATTGATTCTTTATTAGTTTGGGCAAGTGTGCAGCAAAAAAAGTTCACTGCTCAATCCAAACTATTATGCGTGAATCCCGGTCGGCATCTCATCAGAAATCAAAAAAAGAATGACAATAGCAACTCAAGAAAAACTCCAATACAATTGGAAGCACGTTATTAGTTTAGCAGGACTTCATATCGGCGCTTTGTTCGCCCTGCTACCTAGTAACTTCAATTGGACAGCAGTTGGTTTAACAGTATTTATGCACTGGATAACCGGCGGTTTGGGAATAACTCTCGGATGGCATCGTATGCTCACCCACCGCAGCTTTCAGACACCAAAATTCGTAGAATACTTTCTAGCATTTTGCGGAGCCCTTGCCTGTCAAGGAGGAATAATTGATTGGGTTGGGCTGCACCGACTGCACCACACCCACTCTGACCAAAATGCGCTCGACCCTCACAATGCCCAAAAGGGTTTTTGGTGGAGTCACATCGGCTGGATGCTATATAAAGGTCCAGCTCACGCTGAAATTGCCCGCTGCACAAAAGACATTTCGAGCGATCCATTTTACCAATTTTTGCAAAACTACTTTCTCCCGATGCAAATCGTCTTTGGCGTCTTGCTTTACTTAGCAGCAGGCTGGCCGTTTGTAGTGTGGGTAATTTTTGTACGCTTAGTTTTGGTGTATCACTGCACCTGGTTTGTTAACAGCGCCACTCACAAATTTGGCTACCGCACTTACGAAACAAAGGATAGTTCTACTAACTGTTGGTGGGTTGCGCTTTTGACTTACGGCGAAGGCTGGCACAACAACCACCATGCTTATCAATACTCGGCCCGTCACGGGATGGAAAAGTGGGAAATTGACTTCACTTGGATGACTATTCAAGTTTTGGAAGCACTAGGTTTGGCTACTAAGGTGAAATTACCAGCTAAGTAGCAGCATGGGGCATGGGGCATGGGGCATGGGGAATTGGTAACAACTCACAAATAATCAACTGTCAACTGCCCACTGTCAACTGCCCACTGCCTAATGAGTCCGTTTTTGCTCGCCCCGGCCGCGCAAATATTCCGCTAAAAACGCCAATCCTCCCGAACCTACTATCAACAGCACGCTGAGAGCATTAATATCAGGTTTTACCCCAGTCCGAATCCGGCTAAAAATTTCCATCGGCAGAGTTGTAGTCCCGCTACCTGCGGTAAAACTAGCAATCAAAAAATCGTCCATGCTGAGGACAAAAGACAGCAGACAACCGGAAACAATTCCGGGTATTAATTGAGGGAGCAAAACCTGAATAAAAGCTTCAACAGGCGTTGCACCCAAATCCAAGGCAGCCTCTTCTAAATACGGGTTTAAATCTGCCAATCTAGTAGAAACAGCTAGGGCGATGTAAGCCAGACAAAACACAATGTGAGCGGCGACAATTGTCCACAAACTCAGAGGAATAGCCAGGGCCGCTAAAAATACCAGAGTAGCAACTGCGGTCGCAATATCTGGAATAATAATCGGCAAGTAGGAAACTCCCTGATATAAACTCTTGCCAGGAAAGCGGTAGCGGGCTAAACCAACGGCCATCAAAGTGCCGAGTACAGCCGAAATAGCAACTGCACAAACAGCTACTGTTAAACTGTTTCTCAGGGCAATTAAAATCCGCGTATCGCTAAATAATTTAACGTACCAATCTAAAGTAAATCCTTCCCAGCCGGCGCTAAAACGCGATTTGTTAAAGCTGTAAAAGGTGAGTACCAGGATCGGCAGGTACATATAAAAAAACATCAAAACGGCAAATATCACCTGCCAAGAAATCTTAAATTTAGGTTTTAAGTACATATCGGCTTGTATGTCCTCCTGTGGATTTTCGGGGGTATTTTCCATTTCTCGGTAATTGGGAATTGGTAATTAGTAATTGGTTATTGGAACAGTCAACAGTCAACAGTCAACAGTTAACTAACTTAGATTGCATTACGATCGCCATATTTGAGCAAAAGGGCAATTCCGATACTCACTGCAAAGATTAATACCATACTCAGAGCCGAACCCAGCCCCCAATTTTGAGTCGCCCCCAAAAACTGATTGTAAATTAAACGAGCCGCCGTCATGCTCGAAGCTCCACCAAGCAACTCCGGATCGACAAAATCGCCCAAACAGCTAATAAATACTAGCAAAGAACCCGCAGCAATTCCCGGCATCGTCTGAGGTACTGTCACTTTCCAGAAAGTTTCCACCGGATTGGCGCCCAAATCCTGAGATGCTTCTAGCAACCTGCGGTCTAACTTTTCCAAAGAAGCGTAGAGAATTGTCACGATATAAGGCAAATAACTGTAAGCCATGCCGATTAAAACTGCGGAACTTTGATTGAGCAATTCCAGAGGAGGAATGCCTACAAGTGCCAGCAGCGAGTTGAGAACCCCCGTAGGACGCAGAATTGTAATCCAAGCATACGATCGCAACAGCGAAGAAGTCCACAGCGGCAAAACAAAGCCTAACAAAGTTAAATTCCGCCACTTTTTCGAGACATTGAGGGCGATCCAGTAAGCCACGGGAAATCCCAGCAGCAAACACAGAATAGTAGTCCCCGTTGCGAAAAAGAGCGATCGACCCATCACCTGCAAATTCAGCGGCTCAAACACTCGCAGGTAATTGCCGATTCCCGAAGGATTCACCAAATCTCCCGGTTTAATATTCGGCACCAAACTAAGCTGAAAAATCACCAAAGTTGGTATGACTAATAATAAAAGCAGCAACAATCCAGAAGGGCCGAGCAATGCCAGCGGCCCAGCCCACGCCGACCACGGGGAAACAGTTTCAGCCTTCAAGGAAGAATTGGGAGGAAGAGGAGGGGGAGTTCTAGTTGAAACAGCCATAGAGCAATTTTTTTGAGTTTTTAACCGCTGATTAACGCGGATTAACGCGGATATAATACGGACAGAGTGTGCGATCGGCTGTACGGGGGCGGGTTGATGTAAATATTGGGTAAGAATCAGAAATTGCGTGTAAAACCCGCCCTACGTTTGACGATTAGCCGCTGGTTAATTTAGTCCAATAGCGATCGTACACTTCCATAAATTTCCCTACCGGAGCCACACCTTCGCACTTTTTCAAAATAGCTTCCGGAGGGAAAAGAATGTCGTTTTGGCGGACTTCCGGCGGCAACAAACTAAAAGCATCTTCCAAAGGAGTTGAAAAACTGAGCCGCTCTACTAAAGAAGCAGCGACATCCGGTTGCAGCATAAAGTTAATCCATTTATAAGCTGCTTCGGGATTGGGAGCACCTTTAGGAATTACTAAAGTGTCAGTCCACAGAGAAGAACCGCTTTTGGGGACGACATACTTCAATTTATCGTTCTCTGAATCTGAAATTACTTCATTAGCATCAGAAGAATAACACATAGCTACCTTCAAATCCCCCGTCAGCATTTGAGGCCGCCAAGCATCAGTAGTAAAAGATGCGATCGCAGGTTTGAGCTGCACCAACTTTTCGTAAGCTTGTTTCACTTGCTCTTGGTTCGTAGAATTCAGAGAATAGCCCAGCATCCGCAACGCAGCGCCCATGACTTCTCGAACATCACTCGCCAGCGTCATTCGCTTTGCTAACTCCTGTTTGTGCTGCCACAAATAGTCCCAATCTTCTGGCTCTTCTTTGAGTTGTTCGCTGTTGTAAATTAAGCCTGTGGTTCCCCAACTCAAAGGCACGCTGTAGCGGTTTCCTGGGTCATAAACAGGGTTTTGGAACTGTTTTTTGAGCCGATCGATCCCGCCCAAAATCGACTGGTCTAATGGGTTCAACAGCCCGAGTTCCGTCATTTGAACCACCATGTAGTCAGACGGGTAAATGACGCTGTAGGCGCGGGCCCCGCCGGCTTGAACTCTCGCCAGCATTTCTTCGTTGGAGCTAAACACGTCGGCCACTACGCGAATGCCGGTTTTTTCGGCAAAGCGATCGAGCAAAGCGTTATCGGTATATCCTGCCCAAGTATAGATGAAAAGTTGGTCGGCATCACCTTTGACGGGAGGAGCAGATTGTACGTCTGCAAGCCGCCAGCCACAACTAGAAAGAGCTAACCCGGAAATTGTCGCCGCCGAATTTTTTAGGAACTGACGGCGTGTAGAATTAGCCGGGAAAATCCTGGAAATTGGTAAGTTAGTCGGAGGCACAGTTAGATTTTAGATTTTAGATTTTAGATTTTAGATTTGGAGATTGAAGATTGAAGATTGGGGAATGGGTAATTGGGAATTGGGAATTGGGAATTGGGAATTGGGAATTGTCCTATGTTATTTGTTAGGAGAACCAACCACCAACAAATGACTAATGACTAATGACTAATGGCTAATGACTAATGACTAATGACTAATGGCTAATACCAACTACCAACTGCCAACTGACTAATTCCTATCGGTCAATGCGAGACAATCAGTAGTTCCCCAATAAGCGTAAATCGGCGTGTGCGGATCTGGGAAAGAGCCGCCGGTATTTGGCTGGCGCACTGTAATTTTATCGCCCGACGCCAACTCAACCACGTAATGAACGTGGGTGCCCATGTACATAGTATTTTTGAGCCGCCCTTCAAAACAGTTGACCGACACTTCCGGCTGGTAGAGATTCAAATATACTTTTTCCGGCCGGACGCTGACCACAACAGAGTCGCCTGTGACACCATTCCACATATCCGACTGCTGAACGATTATTTTCAGATTGGCTGATGTGCGAACTGTGATAGTCGATCGGTCGATCGATTCTACCGTACCCGCAAACAAATTCGTATCGCCAATAAAATCCGCCACAAAAGCCGTCTGGGGACACTCATAAATTTCTTCAGGAGAGCCAATTTGCTCAATCCTGCCCTCGTGCATCACCGCAATCCGGTCAGACAGACTCATCGCCTCTTCTTGGTCGTGAGTCACCATCACAAAAGTCAAACCCAATTCTTGATGCAAATTCGACAGTTCCAACTGCATCTGCTTCCGCAACTTCAAATCCAGAGCACCCAGGGGTTCGTCCAGTAGCAAAACCGCCGGTCGATTTACCAGAGCTCTCGCCAAAGCCACCCGTTGCTGCTGGCCGCCCGACATTTGACCGGGAAACCTGTTGGCGAAAGATTCCATTTTCACCAATTGCAAAACTTCCCGTACCCGTTCTTCAATTTCCGCTTTCCCCAGCTTTTTTATCCGCAATCCAAAAGCGATATTGTCCCAGACATTCATGTGTCCGAACAAAGCATAGCTTTGAAACACAGTATTTACCGGACGGCGGTAAGCTGGAGTGTTGGTCATCGACTGGCCGCGAATCATCAATTCGCCCGCCGAGGGAGTCTCGAACCCAGCGATTAAGCGCAGCGTCGTAGTCTTGCCACAGCCACTGGGCCCGAGGATGCTAAAAAATTCTCCTTGGCGGATGTTGAGGTCAACTCCGCGGACTGCGGTTTCGCCGTTAAATACCTTAAAGACCTTGCGGAGTTCAACGTCAAGCGCTGTATCCGTTGCTGTCGTACCTTGGTTGAGTGCTGTCTGAAACATATTCGCCCTTTCCTGGGGGTAATGCACGCCACTTAAATACAGTTTAAGTTTAGACTTTTCTGTATTTTAGGTGAGGAATGTTGGATGTAACAGGTTTTGGGATTTGTTCTTTAAATTCTATCCCAGAGTGTTACCGGGTCATACCGAATGTCCTGTGCCCCGCACCCTATTCGAGCAATCTGCCATCTATTTATTCTCAGGACTTGGCGTGGGAGATGGTTTTTGCGGTTTGTCTGTTTTGGGTGCTTCTGCTTTTTTCCACTCTGACAAAGGTCGCTGGACGGCATTTTTAAAGTCAAAAGGCACTAGCAGCACGGGCACATTTTGGGCTGAATTTTGAGGGGGCGCTTCCGGCGGATTGGCTTGAGCGTACAAGAAGCGGCCGCTAAAGTCTGTTTTGCCTAAAACTAGGCGGTGAGTTTCCTGGTTGTCCAGTTTTACTGTGACTGTAGCTTGGGGTTGGTCGAGACCGTATTCTGGCAGTTTAGCAGCAGTAATATTAATCGTGCGATCGCTCTTTCCTGTTGCCAGCCTGTCTAGCAAAAAATCCACCGATGCCTGACTTGCGTGTGCTTGCACTGGCAATTTCATTTCCCAGCTAGACTTGCCTCCTTTTGTAGCATAAACTCGTTCAAAAGTCAATATTTTTTCGGGAGTTTTGACTGTAAAGAATTGTACGCGATCGGAGTTAAAAGCAAAAATTTTCTGTTTTTCTTCCTTAGCGGCTTCTTGTTTCGGAGATACTTGCATCTCGAACAAAGCAACCAACCCAGTCATGCTAAGCGCGACGGCTATCAATACTAATGTATTTTTCTGCAATTTCATAATAACTGAGAATTGGGCATTGGGAATTGGGAATTGGGAATTGGGCATTGGGCATTGGGCATTGGGAATTGGGAATTGGGCATTGGGAATTGGGGAGTTTGTTATTAATAACAACTGACAACTGTCAACTGACAACAGTCAACAGTCAACAGTCAACAGTCAACTAACTTATCTTCTCTTCCACCAGATAGCGCCGCCAATTCCCAGCCCGAGTAAAGGCCACATTAGCCAAGCTAAAACCAGCAATCCTACTTGAATGGCTGTCATGTTAATGCGCCGGTTAGTAGCTTTTTTCGGACTGATAGAAAAGCTTTGCTGGTCTGGTTTACTCAACCAACTGACTGAATTGAGAAACACGTCGCTATTGAGTTGTTGGTCAAACCAACCGTTAGTCACAAATTGAGATGTGCCAATTACTACCATTCGCGATGTTTTTCCAGAGGTTGAAGGCACAGAAGGAGTTGCCGTTGGACTGGGAGATGCTGTGGGAGAGGCTGTGGGAGATGCTGTGGGTGTTGGCGAACTTTCTGGAGATGCTGTGGGAGATGCTGTGGGAGATGCTGTGGGCGTTGGCGAAGTCGTCGGTAATGCTGGAGGCGTTGCTTCTTGCGACACAATCACCGAATAGCTGATTGGGGAAGCTGTTGGCGAAGTTGTCGGTGATGGTGAATCTGTCGGAGATGGTGAATCTGTCGGAGATGGCGAAGTTGTCGGCGATGGTGAATCTGTCGGAGATGGCGAAGTTGTCGGCGATGGTGAATCTGTCGGAGATGGCGAAGTTGTCGGCGATGCTTGGGGTGAAGGTGATGGCGAATCTGTCGGAGATAGTGAATCTGTCGGAGATAGTGAATCTGTCGGCGATGGTGAATCTGTCGGCGATGCTTGGGGTGAAGGCGAGGGCGAAGTTGGTGTGGGTGAAGGTGAGGGCTTTAAGGGAGTGCTGTCAGTGGACGATCGAACTAAAGCTACACCTAATAATAGCGGGCCTTGTTTATCGGTCTTCTGATCAAACTCCAATTTCTTAGTCGTCAAATCGCTTTCCGCCCAACTTTCCTGACTCGTCCAAATCAGCGGTTTTTCCTCTATCCCTGCTACTGGCGAGGTTTCCAAAGCACGCGCAAATGGATAAAATGAAATACCGTTGCCAAAACTTTGAGTAATCGGATGTTCGCCGTAGCGCCTGACTGTGGGAACCGTGGGGCCGAGTCCAAATCTTTGACCAGTGCCCGAAGCATCGATGGCCAAACGGGCGTCTAGTTTTACGCCCCATTCTTCCAGCAATTTGCCCAATCCCGTATCAATTGCCGGGTCTACCATTAACAATAAACTGCCGCCGCGATCGAGATAAGCTCTTAGTGCTTTAATTTCTGTATCGGAAAACGGTTTGTCCTGCCCCGGAATGATTAAAGCATCTGCATCTTCTGGCACTTCTTTGCGTTCGGTCAAATTCAGCGTTTGGACGTTGTAGTATTTATCTTTCAAAGCTTTTTCAGCTTGCTGAATTCCGCCTTGACCTTCCTGTAGCGGGCGGGCTCCTTTGCCTTGCAAAAAGTAAACTGTAGCAACGCGAGTGCTCAGGATTTCTTCTAAGCCATTGGTAAGTTTTATCTCTGAAAGCCCTTGATTTGGGTCGCTACCAAAAGCAGTGCCACCTTTTTGCAGAACTTGTTTTTTGTCGCCGGATTGCAGGTAAACTTCTCCGATGCTGGTAATACTAAATTCCCGCGCTTTTCCCGGTTGGGTCTGAGGGTCAACAAACTCGAATTGGAACTTTTCGCCTCCCTCGCGTTTGTAGCTTTGCAGCAATTCTTTAATTTGGGGGTTTTGGATGGGGTCAAATACCCAAACTTTGACTGTTTGTTGCAGGTTTCGCAGTATTTGTTGAGTCTGCGGGGCAAGGGTAAATTGTTGGCTTTCGGTTAAGTCGATGCGGACGGGATAGCGAACGGCTATGAAGTTAATTACTCCGAGTATCACAAAGACGGCGAGGGTAGCAATTAGCGCGTTGGTGCTGGCTTGAGTGGAACGCTGCCCCCAAAAGCTTTGTTCGTAACTCAAATATAGCAGCCAAAGTGCGATCGTCACTGCTCCGGCAATAACTAAACCGACTGTCAGGGGGTCCCATACTCCAGATACAAATGCTGCTGTTACCCCCGCTGCGATGAGGAGGGGCCCCAGCAAAAAAACGTATTTCCAATTTGTTTTGCTAATTTTCATAATGTAAATATTGAGTGACAAAATTCCGGTTTGAGGATGTTATTCTATATCGCATTAGCCTGCAACCATGCTGTTAAATCTGACGGCTTGTTGAAATCCAGCACGGCATCTCCTAGTTCTTCTAATTCCTGTATACCTAATTGACGGATGCAGTTTTCGGTTTCCGGTTGTATTGTGCCTAAGCGCTTCACTAGCTGACGCAATATTAACGAGAGTTGAGCGGTTTTTGTCACCTGTTCTCTTGCTACATCTATGGCAATCTGCTGGTCTTGAATCCACAATTCTTGCTTCTGCAACTCATTTAATTCTTCCTGAGTGAAGTTTTCTTCGGTGGCAATTCTAAAAGCTTTCTGAATTTCGGGAACTGCACTGAGTGTTTCTGGTACTGTCTCCAGAGTGCTGGCTTTTTCGAGAAAGTAAATCCATTGCTCTGCTGTTGTTGCTAATTCTGCTAATTCCTTGGTAAATTTTGGCAGTTCGATAAATACTAATTCTATTGCAGTATCTGGACACTCAAACTGTTGCTCTTTTTCTTGAAAAACAAACCGCGACAAAAATTCTGGCTGATTTTCAAACATTTCAAAGTCGGCAATTTTCAAGGAAATTACTGTTTTTAGTCTTTCGTAGCGTTCTTTTCCTGTTAATTGTTGGCTGTAGCTTCTGGCAGCGTTGTACAAAACTCTGTTCCCAAAGGAAGGCACGTTTATCAGTTGAATTTCAACTAGGGCGATTCTGCCGCCGTTAATTGTGGCTTTGACATCTAGGTGTGTGTCTTGGGTTGCGAGATTTTGAGGTTCTGGTTGGGAGTCGATTATTTCTAAGTCTTCGATGATTGGCTGTGCTTCATAAAGGATGGCGTTTAAAAAATTAATCAGGATGTCTTTGCTGTCGCTGGAACCGAATATTTTTTTGAACGCAAAGTCGATTTTGGGATTGATAAATCTCATTGTTTGAGGTATTTTGTAGAATGATTAACAGGGAAAAAATAACCTTCCCTTTGCTCTTTACTTCTCTTTACTTTGGCAAAAATAACCTTCTCTGTCTCTGCCTTACCTAATGTTTTTAAGAACGCTGATATCGCAAGGCATCTATGGATTGGGCGGTCAGAAATACTCCTAAAATGATGTAACTGGCAAACATAATTAAACTGCTGGTGTCGAAAACTCCCTTGACAAGATTGGTGTAATTTGTTAGCAGCGACAAATGTCCTAATGCTGTTCCGAAGGGGCCACCGATACTGACGGCGACTGCATCGATCACCCAGAGAAATAATACTAGAGTGAAGGTGAGGATGGCTGATAAAATTGTGCTGTCGGTGAGGGAGGAAATAAACATTCCGAGGGACAATACTCCTGCTGCTAGTAAGATTAAGCCGCCGTGTCCTAGCAGAAGAACTCCGGGGGGTACGGGTGGGGTTGAGGAACTGAGGGCGATCGCCTCGCAGAACAGCAGCGGCACTAACATCGTGGTATAAAATGTTAAAACACCGAGGAGTTTGCCAGTAGCAACGGCCCAGTTTGTTAAGGGCGATGTGGCTAATAGTTCTAAGGTTCCACGTTTGCGTTCTTCTGCGTAAAGTCCCATTGAGAGTACGGGTAGTACGAACAAGGAAAGGGAACCCATTATTCGCAGGAATAGTTGCAGGAATTCGTAGGCTACGTCGATCGGAGGTTCGGTAATTCCCATTTGGTCTCGCTGGCCGATTTGGGGAATTAACCCGTCGGGGGCTAGGAGGATGGCTATTAAAAAGTAGCCGGTGATTAGCCAAAAGACTGCTGCGATGGCATAGGCTAATGGCGAGGCAAAATAGCTTTGTAGTTCTTTGCGGTAAATTGCGACAATATTACTAATCATTACTAACATTTAGGAATTGGGAATGGGTAATTGGCTATTGGTAATTGGTTCATTCTGAGTCGCCTGCAGGTGGTGTTTCGCTGCTGTCGCTATCCTGTTTTTTTCTTTCTATTTGTCGCTTTTTGGTAACAGGTGGCTGTTCTGGTTGAGAATCGCTACTCGGTTGTGGCTTTTTTTTAAGTGGCCGATTTTTTACAACTGGTTGGGATTCTGGTTGAGAACGTTCGATCGACTTTGGTGTATCTAAAATCGGTTCGGATTCTGGTTGAGAACGTTCGATCGACTTTGGTGTATCTAAAATCGGTTCGGATTCTGGTTGAGAACGTTCGATCGACTTTGGTGTATCTAAAATCGGTTCGGATTCTGGTTGAGAACGTTCGATCGACTTTGGTGTATCTAAAATCGGTTCGGATTCTGGTTGAGAACGTTCGATCGACTTTGGTGTATCTAAAATCGGTTCGGATTCTGGTTGAGAACGTTCGATCGACTTTGGTGTATCTAAAATCGGTTCGGATTCTGGTTGAGAACGTTCGATCG
>NZ_JAUBVF010000160.1:0-1415 GCF_036705685.1 Microcoleus sp. AT3-A2 | reverse complement strand
ACAATACTCCGGACAGTTTTTAAAGAGGAATGCGATCGCAATAAAATAGAGAAGTGAAAAAAGTGAGTGCAATCTGAACCCAAAATCAACAGAAAAAAAGGCACTCTTTTAGGTTAAGCTATAAAAACACACAAGCTCAACAGATTGCCTTATGAAGATTATTGAATCCATCTTACAACAAATGCCGGGGATTAGTCAACCCCAAAAGAAGTTTTTAATCACTTTATTTTCAACTATTTTGCTGACCTATGGCAAGGTCAACTTCACGAATCTCAGTCGTTATAGCTGTTTGAGTGAAAAAACCTACCGTCGTCACTTTCTCAAAAGCTTTAACTTTACACAATTTAATCAATATTTCCTCAAAGAAGCTTTAAATCCTAAACACACAGTTATTGCTGTTATTGATTGTTCTTTTTTAAGAAAAAGCGGCAAAAAAACAGACGGTAAAGCTTATTTTTATAATGGTGTAGCGGGAAAATCGGAAGAGGGATTGGAAATTTATGTGATTTCTATTGTCGAAATTGAGACTCGTTTATCTTATAGTTTAAGTGTACAACAAACTCCATCACGCCCTCAAATAAAGCCTGCGAAAAAGCTGCCCCAAAAACCGAATAATAACCGCTCGAAAACATCTCGCAAAAAACCTGACTTTCAAAGTTCAAAGCCTGACATCACAAGAGTTGATGACTATGCACAACATCTAAAGAATACTCGTTGTTACTTCCCAACTTCTGTACGTTATTTGGTGGCTGATGGCTATTACTATCGCTCTAAATTCTGGGATGCTGTGCGGGACTTAAATTTAGACTTTATTGGCAAGTTAAGAAGTGATGCTAACCTACGCTATCTCTATACAGGTGAACAAAAGAAACTGGGAGCTCCACGTAAATATGATGGCAAGGTTGACTGCCATGATTTGAGTCGTCTTAATTTCGTTAAAGACCTAAAACCGGGAGTTTCATTATATACATTGATTGCGTGGAGTTGTTGTTTAAATTGCCCAATTTGTTTGGTTTGTATCTCTGAAGTTCAAGCCAACGGCAAAATCAAAAATGCTTTATTGTTTAGCACTGATATTCACCTACCACCTGAGCAAATTCTTGAATATTATCAGGCTCGCTTCCAGATTGAATTTATTTTTCGTGATGCCAAGCAATTTACAGGATTGTCTGATTGTCAAGCTCGTCATTTACCACGGCTTGATTTTCATTTTAATGCCAGTCTAATTGCCTTAAACTTAGCTAAACATCAACTCTCTAGTTGTCATTCATCTGCCAAGTCGTTTGTGTTTTCTATGGCCTCTTATAAACGCCTGGAATTCAATAAGCATCTACTTTGTACCTTTATTGATAAGTTAGATTTAGACCCGGATTTGATTTTAAATCACCCTAACCTTCCTTCAGTCTTGTCTTATG
>NZ_JAUBVF010000159.1:0-1417 GCF_036705685.1 Microcoleus sp. AT3-A2 | reverse complement strand
TGGGATTTTAAAATCCCAAAAGCCAAATGCACCAGTTTCCTCATCAGCGCACCAATCACCTGCATTTTGACCTTTCCGCGACCCAATAGTCGCTCACTCATAGCCTTGAGTAACGGATTGTGACGCATCGCCACTACCGCTGGCATATACAGCGCTTTTCGCAGTCGGACATTACCCGTACAAGACAAACGAGTTTTGCCCTTAACCGAAGTCCCAGAAGTACGTTCGCTCGGTGTTAAACCAGCATAGGCTGCTAATTGACGAGCATTATCGTAATCAGAAACATCGCCAATTTCAGCTAATAATATAGAAGCTGTTAAATCGCCAATGCCAGGAATTGAAGTCAACAGCTCGCGCTGTTGTTTTAAGTGTGGGTGTTGGTCAAAATGGTCACTAATCAGTTTTTTGATTAGTTGTTGTTGCTGTTTTAGATAGTCCAAATGTTCCTGGGTAAGGGAAGCAACTGTTGGCGTAGCTGTCTCCAAACGGTTTTGTTCGCTCGTCATCATTTCTGTGACTGATTCGAGCCGCCGTAACAAGGCTTGTAATTCCTTGACTTCGGGGGCTGTAGGAGTCCATAATGATGGTTTCATTGCCGCACAAAAACGGGCAATCAGTGCCGCATCTACGGAGTCTGTTTTCGTTCTCAGAAGTTCGCTTTTAGCAAACCCTTTAATACGAGCCGGATTGACGATACTTACCTGAAAGCCTTCCCCATAAAGGAATTCTGCCAAGGCTTCGCCGTAGATGCTAGTAGCTTCCATACAAGCATGGAGTTCGACGACACTTTGTTGTTTGAGCCAGTTATGCAAACTCTCAAACCCTTGAGTATTGTTCGTAAACTTTCTGGGTTTAGTTGCACGACCTTCTCTCAGTAATGAGACATGAAAGTCTTTTTTACTGATGTCTATGCCTAAGACTGTTGTCATTATTTGCTCTCCATGTACTCCGATCTATTAAAGAACTTGACAGGCAATTAATACTAACCTTGTGAATGCAGGCTTTCTCGATCGTTCGATCGAGAGCCTAAGATACTGTCCAGCTTGGTGCGCCTGTCATCAGTAATGGGAGCTTATCTACACAACAGACTTGTTTAGTCTAAGGGGCGGGCCAACTTCACCGATTTCTGATGTCCTCTTGCTCACACTTTCGCCTGTTACAGAACCGTTTCTACAAAACTTTCCTTGTTTCTTTAGATTCACTTCGTCGATCGGTACGATCGACTGATCATCGGTACGATCGACTGATCATCGGTACGATCAACTGATTGTCGGTACGATCAACTGATTGTCGGTTCGATCGACTGATTGTCGGTTCGATCGACTGATTGTCGGTTCGATCGACTGATTGTCGGTATGATCGAATCAATGACGTGGCAATCGCCTGACTCACTCTTTTAAGATACAAGGGGCGGGTT
>NZ_JAUBVF010000158.1:0-1452 GCF_036705685.1 Microcoleus sp. AT3-A2 | reverse complement strand
CCACCTAAACGGGTCTCAGCTAACTATGTTATTCTACCATAAATATAGTCTGTGTACTTACGCCGAGCTGTACTAGCCAGCCAGAGTTGCCAACTCATCAATGGCATTAAATCGCTCCAGCGCTCTGATTGTTCGGGAGTTCTCAAGTTAGGCAATGTCCAATGTAATCGTTGCTTAACAAATCTATACCAATGATCCACTCCAAAGCGTCGTAAATACTTAAACCAGACTGTTTCTAGAGGGAGAGTTCGTTCTCCCACCCAAGCCAACCATAAGGGTGGAAACGCCTGACCGTTTGACATGGGCTTCATTCTTTGCACCAGGATTAAGTTGACTTTTTGTCCAGGGGCGCGATAAAAATGCAAGTCAATCCATTGTCTGACTCGGACTTGTCCCAACTGTGGATGTTCATCCATTTCAATCACAGTATCCGCTTCGAGCCATGTGGTTGGGTCATTGAGTTTCATTTTGAACCCGTGTTTCCGTGGTCTACCGCGACCACTATAGGCTGGTGGTGCCGACCACTTTCCAGGCATTCTTTCGGAATCTCATTAAACAATCAGCTTGAATATCTGCTTGCGCCAGTACCCAATTTGCGTTGCCATATTCTCGATCTAAGACTGCTAATACGCTGGTTGACGCTCTGTTCACAGACAAGTTTGAGTTGGGAAGCTGCTTGAAGTATGGGTGAAGACCCACTACTAATTCTTTCATGGAGTAGGGGTAATGCCCAACTTCCTTGTGCTTCAGGTATCCACGCAATTGTACTATATCCCTGTTCAACAATGGAGCCCTTCTGATATTCATGGGTTCTGTCTTTTAAGGTTTGAGCGTCTGGTCTCGCCCATGCAGTGTGGTCAATTGCCACTAATATATGTTGTGTTGTAGGTACTTGCTGCTGTAATTGCTTGATATACAGCATCATCAGTTTTTTCCGGTCTGGTCTACAGTCTTGTAAGGCTTCATAGACACTTGACCATTGACGATTGAATAGCGGACTGAGCGAAAATTCCGCCAAACAAGACGCATTCCTTGTTGTCATTACTGCATCCATGAGCTCGAATGTTGCATCTTTCGCCAGCACCAATAACTCGTATGCTGCTTGACGAAAGTCCTTTAATCGTTCACTGTTCATTAAGGGAGTGGATAGGTTTTCTTTTTCACCCTTATTCTCTCCCGGCGCGGTGGCTCTAGTTCTTCTGAAAGCCACCGTTCTCATCTTTACTTAGTCTAAACTACAGTCATTTAAGGAGTGGATAGGTTTTTATTTTTCACCCTCATTCTCTCCTTAACGGTGGCTCTAGTTCTTCTTTGGCCACCGTTCTCATCTTTAGTTAGTCTAAACTACAGTAATTAAACTTGAGTAGGACTTATATCTAGTACAGCTCGGCGTAAGTACACAGACTATATTTATGGTAGAATAACATAGTTAGCTGAGACCCGTTTAGGTGG
>NZ_JAUBVF010000157.1:0-1460 GCF_036705685.1 Microcoleus sp. AT3-A2 | reverse complement strand
CGTTATCGGGAGATTGGCTGATGATGGGCGACCGGACGGTGATGCAGGAGGCGCTGTTCTACAGCTTCAGCCTTGAGGAACATGTGCCGTCTGATCATTTGCTTCGGTCGATCGACCGTTTCGTGGATCTGGGCGATATCCGTGAGCATCTGCGGCCTTATTATAGCGAGACGGGTCGGCCTTCGATCGATCCGGAGCTGATGATCCGGATGCTGATGATCGGTTATTGCATGGGGATCCGTTCGGAGCGGCGGCTGTGCGAGGAGGTGCATCTGAACCTCGCGTATCGTTGGTTCTGCCGGTTGGGGCTCGACGGCGCTGTGCCCGATCACTCGACCTTCTCAAAGAACCGGCACGGCCGCTTCCGTGACAGCGATCTGCTCCGCAAATTGTTCGAGATGACGGTCGCGCGCTGCATGTCGGAGGGGCTGGTGGGCGGCGAAGGTTTTGCGGTCGATGCGAGCCTGATCCGGGCCGAGGCCAACCGCCAGAACTTCCGCAGCGGCGAAGAGGGCTTGCCCGCTGAGCTCTCGACACGTGCGGTTGAGGAGTATCTGTCGGTTCTCGATGATGCAGCGTTCGGTGCTGCGAGCCAGGCGGTCCCGCCGCGCATATCGCCATCGGATCCGGCATCGCGCTACACCTCAGCGCACGGCGGCCGCGCCGAGTTCTGCTATGCGACCAACTATCTGATCGACGTCGACCACGCAGTGATCGTCGATGTCGAGGCGAGCACGGCGGTGCGGCAGGCCGAGGTCACCGCGGCGAAGCGGATGATCACCCGTGCACATGACGAGCTCGGGCTCTGGCCGCGCAAGCTGATCGGCGACACCGGCTATGGCTCGGCCGACATGCTCGCATGGCTTGTGAACGAACGCGATATCGAGCCGCATATCCCGGTGTTCGACCATTCCGCCCGCTCTGATGGGATGTTCGAGCGGAGCGACTTCGCCTTTGACCATCGGCGCGATCACTATACCTGCCCGGCGGGCAAGCAGCTGAGGCGTGCCCGTCGCAGCGATGCTGTGAAGCGGGACAGCCCTTCTGCCGATGGCTTCTATCGCTACCGCGCCAGCAAGCTCGACTGCGATGGTTGCGCGCTTAAGCCGCGCTGCTGCCCGGGCGCTGACGCACGAAAGATCATGCGATCCGTGCACGAGGGTGCGCGCGACCTCGCCCGCAAGATCGCCCAGGAAGATGAATGGATCACGTCGCGGCGTGAGCGCAAGAAGGTCGAGATGCTCTTCGCACACCTCAAACGCATCCTCCGGCTCGACCGGCTGCGTTTACGCGGCCCCAATGGCGCCCGCGACGAGTTCCACCTCGCAGCAGCAGCCCAAAACCTCCGCAAAATGGCCAAGATCATCCCCATGCCGCGGCCAGCAATGGCCTGAAGAAGAGTGCCGCCGCTCGCCCGCACCGTCCGCTTCTGTCAAATGCAGACTTTATCAACAGCATCG